>DATJQG010000266.1:0-3392 GCA_035506015.1 Candidatus Edwardsiibacteriota bacterium | reverse complement strand
GACGCCATGAAGGAAAGGGGCTGCGTGTATTTCGTGGCCACCGGCGGCGCCGCGGCCATGCTGGCGCGGGCCGTCAGGAAGTCAACGCCGCTGCTGTACGAAGAGCTGGGCCCCGAGGCCGTCTGTAGGTTGGAGGTCGAGGATTTCCCCGCGGTGGTGGCCACGGACTGCGAGGGCAACGACCTCTACGAGGAGGGGCCGAAGAAATACAAAAAGGGTGACGCTACTTAAGTCATCGATGGAAAAAATGGCACAAAACAATTATCGCCCAGCCACAGTGGTTTCCATATCGGTTTATTTTCGCAACAATAATAATTAGTATTAATAGTTGTCGGTATCGATCATGAACATCCACGAATACCAAGCCCGGCAGCTGCTGCGCGACTACGGCGTGCCGGTCAAGCCCGACATCACGATCACGAGGGCCGACGAAGTCGGCCAGAAGCTGGGCACGCTGCAGGGCCCGCCCTGGATCGTCAAGGCGCAGGCCCACACCGGCGGGCGGGGCAAGGCCGGCGGCGTCAAGCTGGCGAAGTCCCGGGACGAGGCGGCGCGTTTCGCCGCGGTCATGCTGGGCATGACGCTGGTGACGCCGCAGACCGGCCCCAAGGGCAAGCTGGTGCGCCGGGTGATGATCGCCGAGGACACCGACATCGCCAAGGAGTTCTACCTGGGCTTCCTGGCCGACCGCGCCACCGCCGGCTACGTGTTCATCGGCTCGACCGAGGGCGGCGTGGAGATCGAGAAGGTCGCGGCCGAGACGCCGGAGAAGATCGTCAAGGTGCCGGTCGACCCGCTGGCCGGCTACCGGGGCTTCCATGGGGTGGAGATGGCCCGCCGGCTGGGCCTCACGGGCGCGGCCGCCAAACAGCTCTCCCTTGTGATGGCCGGGATGTACCGGCTGTACACCGAGCAGGACGCCTCGCTGGTGGAGATCAACCCGCTGGTGCGCGCCGCCGACGGCTCGCTGTGGGCGCTGGACGCCAAGGTCAACTTCGACGACAACGGGCTGGCGCGCCACCCCGAGATCGCGGCGCTGCGCGATGTTGATGAGGAAGACCCCAACGAAGTGCGGGCCTCCAAGTTCGACCTCAATTACATCAAGCTGGACGGCACCATCGGCTGCCTGGTCAACGGCGCGGGCCTGGCCATGGCCACCATGGACATCGTCAAGCACTACGGCGGCAGCCCGGCAAACTTTCTGGACGTCGGCGGCTCGGCTTCGATCGGGAAAGTGACCGAAGCCTTCAAGATCATCCTGTCCGACCCCAACGTCCGCGGCATCCTGGTCAACATCTTCGGCGGGATCATGAAGTGCGACGTGATCGCCGAGGGCATCTGCGCGGCCTCCAAGACGCTGGGCGTGAAGGTGCCGATCGTGGCGCGGCTGGACGGCACCAACGTCGAGCAGGCACGGAAAATACTGGCCGACTCGGGACTGAGCATCATCCCAGCCGCGTCCCTGGCCGAGGCGGCCGAGCGGATCGTCAAGGAGACGGGAAAAATATAACCCGGTCGGGAAGTATCCATTTCCTGACCGGGCAGCCTGGATTCGCAAGCATTGGCCCTTATCGTACCCGCTTTAAAATAGTGTACGCCATCGAATAGGCGAACAGGCCGAACGCAACGACCAAGGCGGCCAACTGTCCCGCGGTCCGGACAATGGGACCGTAGAGTGCCTGGATCAGACCGAGCACGCCGATGCCGGAAAAAATGGTGATCAACGCGTAGTACCCGGCGACGTGTTTGAGATGCCGCAGCCGTTCATCCGACTTGTCCCGCGAGTTGCGGTCCTTGGCCGTCACGATGAAGTTCACCACTGCGGCGCTGTAGCCGATGGTCGGCAGGTAGTCGATCCTGGCCAGCGCGCCGCCGACGACACAGACGACAAAGGTGATCAAAGAGATAACATCACCATTGCGGGAGAAAAACTCCCGAAAGCCAGAGGGAGATCCATTTTCCACAGCGCTCATGGGCGTCTCCTTTTAAACGTTTTCCTTCAGTTCGAATACTTGTTCCATTGTTCTTTCGAAAACCCGGGCGATCTTGAACGCCAGCACGGTCGAGGGGACGTACTTGCCCGCCTCGATGGAAATAATCGTTTGGCGCGTGACGCCCACCAAGTTTGCCAGCTGCTCCTGGGTCATATCCAGCCTAGCCCGGTTTTCTCTAATGTGGTTGATCAACGTTTCCGTAATGAATCTCCTTTGTATTGTTTATTAGACATATTATACACTATTATTTACAATTTGTCAAGTTTTATTAACAATTTGTTTGATATTTTTTACTATTCTAATTAACATATTGTTATTAAATAACTTAAATGTTGTCAAAGGAATATAACAATGGCAATCCTCATCGATAAAAATACCCGGCTGGTCACGCAGGGATTCACCGGCAAGCACGGCACGTTCCATTCGCTGAAGTGCGCCGAGTACGGCACCAAGTTCGTGGGCGGCGTGGTGCCGGGCAAGGGCGGCACCACGCACGAGGGCTTCCCGGTGTTCGACACCGTGGCCGAGGCCGTGGAGAAGGCCCGCGCCAACGCCTCGATGATCTTCGTGCCGGCGAACTTCTGCAAGGATGCGCTGATCGAGGCCATCGACGCCGGGCTGGGCCTGGTGATCTGCATCACCGAGGGCGTGCCGGCCAACGACATGCTGTTCGTCAAGAACTACCTGCGCGGCAAGAGGACCCGGCTGATCGGCCCCAACTGCCCGGGCGTGATCTCGCCGGGCAAAGCCAAGGCGGGCATCATGCCGGCCTTCATCCACAAGGAGGGGCCGGTCGGCGTGATCTCGCGCTCCGGGACGCTCACCTACGAAGCGGTCAACCAGCTGACGAAGTTAGGCATCGGCCAGAGCACCTGCATCGGCATCGGCGGCGACCCGGTGATCGGCACCGGCTTCATCGATGCTCTCGAATTATTCGCGTGCGACAAGCAGACCAAGGCCGTGCTGATGATCGGCGAGATCGGCGGCAGCATGGAAGAGGACACCGCCCGCTGGATCAAGAAGAATTTCCACAAGCCCGTGGCCGCCTTCATCGCGGGCGCGACCGCGCCGCCGGGGCGGCGGATGGGCCACGCCGGGGCCATCATCTCGGGCGGCAAGGGCACGTACGCCGAGAAGGTCAGGGTGCTCAAGGCCTGCGGCATCAAGGTGGCGAAGACCCCGGCCGAGATGGGCGTCACCATGAAGCAGGCGATATCGCGAACCGCGGCGAAACGTTGACGGCCGCGGAGACGATCACTGCATAATGACGGAAATCGAACTTCAGCGATAACACTACCATCACTTACACATGGAAACGCCGATCACCATCATCTGGCTGGCCGTACTGACAGGCGTGCTGGCGGTCCTGGGCATCCCGCAATCGCGCGAGGTCTTCGT
>DATJQG010000265.1:0-2680 GCA_035506015.1 Candidatus Edwardsiibacteriota bacterium | reverse complement strand
GACTCGATCTCGGTGTATGATCGGGAGGATAACGTCCTATTCGTTGGTGATAATGTCGAGAAACCATTGCCATACCTGTATTCCAGGGATCTTGAGCAATACCAGCGGACATTGGATTCATACTTGAAATTCAAGGCCAAGCGGATCATTGCCGGGCATTGCGCCACGGTCACACGGAAAACGATCCGACAGGATCTCGAGTACCTCCGGGCGTTCAGCAGCAATAAAACGCGGAAATATGAAACGGGACGGTTCAAACAGGCGCACGGGCAGAACGTCAAGGTCATGCAAATGCTGAGGAATAAATGAGGTGGTGGCAAGTATATATGTCATCACCTTTTCCATTGGTCACCCTTCGACAAGCTCAGGGTGACGAGTCATTTCGTCATGCTGAGCGTGTCGAAGCATGACGGACGGCTTCAGTTCGCTTTTTATCAATCAAGGAGACCAGCCATGAAGCGGATCACCATCGCCATCGCCGCGGCCGCCGTGTTGTGCGCGTTCGCGGCCACATCGTTCGCGGCCACGGGCAAGCTGTGGCAGGAAGTCGAGAAGGCCAGGAACAAGGGCCTGCCCAAGACCGCCATCGCCGCGCTGGACAAGATCCTGGCCGAGACCCAGCGCGAGCAAAAGTACGGCGAGTGGCTGAAGGCGCTGTCCGAGAAGATCCTGCTGTACGGCGTGGTGCAGGGCAACCACCCCGAGGAGAAGATCCGCGCGCTCAAGGCGCAGACCGCGGACGCCGACTCGTCGACCAAACCGCTGCTGCAGGCCATCGAGGCCCAGTGGTACTGGCACTACTACAATCAGAACCGCTGGCGCTTCCTGCAGCGCACCCAGACGGCGCAGGTCAACGACACCGACTTCACCACCTGGGACCTGAAGAAGATCTTCGGCCGGATCGACTCGCTGTACTGGGACGTGCTGTCCAAGCAGGCGCTGCTGACCGCCATCCCCATTTCCTCGTTCAAGGATTTCCTCGAGCCCGGCACCATGCCCGAAGGACTTCGTCCCACGCTGTACGACTTCCTGGCGCACGAGGCCATCGCTTTCTACGCCAGCGCCGAGCAGGCCGGGGCGCGGCCCGAGGACGCCTTCGAGCTCGACGCCGCCACCGACGCGCTGGGGCCGCTGGACAGGTTCCTGGCGTATGGCCCGCAAACGACGGACTCGACCTCGCCCAAACTCAAGGCCATCGTCCTGTACCAGTCCCTGCTGTCCTACCACCGGAACGCCCAGCACACAGGGGCCCTGATCGACCTCGACCTCGAACGCCTGGCGTACGTCAAGAACGACGCGTTCGGCGAGGACAAGAACAGGACCTACATCGCGCGGCTGGAGGAGATCATCGCGCAGTACGGCAACCTGCCGATCGCGGCGATGGCCGGCTACCAGCTGGCGCGGGCCTGGGGCGAGGAGGGCGACCTGGTCAAGGCGCACGACCTCTGCGTGCAGTGGTCGCAGAAGTTCCCCGACTCCTTCGGCGGCCAGTCGTGCCAGGCCTACCGCCTGGAGATCGAGGCCAAGTCCGCGGCGCTGACCGGGGAGCGGGCGGTGCCCTCGGCCCCGTCCCGGCTGCAGGTCAAGTACAAGAACTTCACCACGCTCTACTTCCGCGCGGTACATGACGACTGGAAGCGGTTCATGTCCAAGAAGTGGGGCTACCCCAATTACCTCGACGAGAACGAGCTGGCCGCGCTGCTCAACGAGCAGCCGGCCAAGCAATGGCGGGCCGAGCTGCCGCCGACGCCCGATTACCAGGAGCGTCCCGCCGAGGTCGACGTGCCCGCGTTGGCGCCGGGCTACTACCGCATCTTCGCGTCGTGGCAGGAGGACTTCAAGCAATCATCGATGGTGCAGCAGACTTGGCTGTGGGTGTGCGACTACACCACCGTGGTGCGCACCGGCAACGGCGCGGTCGACGGCCTGGTGCTGGATGCGATGACCGGCGAGCCGGTGAGCGGGGCCGAGGCTACCATCGTCTATCGCGAGGGCGAGAACTACGCCTTCGGCCGGAAGGCCAAGTCCGACAAGGACGGCCGGTTCGTGTTCGACAACCTGGAGAACCACTACGACAACCACGTCTACCTCAGGGTCAAGGGCCAGGAGCTGTTCGACGCCGACCAGGTCTACGTGGGCTATCCCTCGCAGCCGTACCCCAACGACCAGACCGTGTTCTTCACCGACCGCTCGCTGTACCGGCCGGGCCAGACCATCCATTTCAAGGGCATCTGCGTGCACGTCGACCAAGCCGGTGATAACTACGCGGTGCTGCCCCGGCAACAGGTCACGGCCGTGCTGCGGGACGCCAACTGGCAGGAGGTCGAGCGGCAGACGTTCACCACCAACGATTTCGGCAGCTTCGCGGGCAGCTTCACCGCGCCGGCCGACCGGCTGATGGGCGCGATGACGATCTACGCCGAGGGCCCCAGCGGGCAGGCCGCGGTCCGGGTCGAGGAATACAAGCGGCCCAAGTTCACGGTGGAGCTGGCCGCGCCCAAGACCGCGTCGCGCCTGGGCGACAGCGTCACCGTCACGGGCTCGGCCATGAACTACGACGGCGCGGCGGTGGACAACGCCGAGGTGCGCTTCCGCGTGCAGCGCGTGGTGCGCTGGCCGTGGTGGTGGGGCTGGTATTCCTGGCGGCAGCAGCCGGCCAAGAGCCAGGAGATCGCCCACG
>DATJQG010000264.1:0-4360 GCA_035506015.1 Candidatus Edwardsiibacteriota bacterium | reverse complement strand
AACCGCCCGATCGGTGTGTTGTTGGGCGCGGACTTGACGATCTCGGGGTTGGTGGCGATCTCGTCCGCGATCTTCTTCATCGCGTCGATGAATTGATCGAGCGTTTCCTGGCTCTCGGTCTCGGTGGGCTCGATCATGATGGCCTCGGGTACGATCAGCGGGAAGTAGATGGTCGGTGCGTGGAAGCCGTAGTCGAGCAGGCGCTTGGCGATGTCTAGGGTCTTGACGCCCTTGTCGCGGAACCGCAGGCCCGACAGGACGCACTCGTGCTTGCAGTGGGCCTTGTAGGGCAGGTCGTAATCATTCTGCAACGCGCGCATCACGTAGTTGGCGTTGATGATGGCGTTGACCGAGGCGTCCTTCAGCCCCTTGGCGCCCATCATCCGGATGTAGGCGTAGGCCCGGACCATGACGAGGAAATTGCCATAGAACGACTGGACGCGGCCGATGCTGTCGGGCCTGTTGGCGTCGAGGTAATACTCGAATTCCCCGTTCCCCTTTTCCCTTTTGCCGATCACGGGGACCGGCAGGAACGGCGCCAGCGCCGCGGTGCAGGACACCCCGCCCGCGCCCGGCCCGCCGCCGCCGTGCGGCGTGGAGAAGGTCTTGTGCAGGTTGAAGTGCATCACGTCCACGCCCATGTCGCCCGGCCGCACGATGCCCATCATGGCGTTGAGGTTGGCGCCGTCCATGTACAGCATGGCGCCGGCGCCGTGCACGATCGTGGCGATCTGGCAGATGTTGCGCTCGAACAGGCCCAGCGTGTTGGGGTTGGTCAGCATCACGCAGGCGACTTCGTCGCTCATATGGACCTTGAGGTCCTCGGGATCGAGCAGGCCGTCGCTGTTGGACTTGATGGTCACCGACTTGTAGCCGGCGATGGTGGCCGAGGCGGGGTTGGTGCCGTGGGCCGAATCGGGGATCAGCACCGTGGTGCGCGGGTTGCCGCGCTTGGTGTGGTAGGCCCGCACCATCATCAGCGCGGTCAGCTCGCCGTGGGCGCCGGCCACCGGCTGCAGCGTGATGGCGTCGTGGCCGGCCACCTCGCGCAGCGCCTCGCCCAGGCCGTGCATCAGCGCCAGCGCGCCCTGGCAGTCGGCCTCGTCCTGCGACGGGTGCAGGCCCGCGAAGCCCGGCAGGCGAGCCGCGTTCTCGTTGACCTTGGGGTTGTATTTCATGGTGCAGGAGCCCAGCGGGTAGAACCCCTTGTCGACGTGGTGGTTCAGCGTGGACAGCCGGATGAAGTGGCGCATCGCGTCCAGCTCCGAGACCTGGGGCAGGTTCAGCGTCCCGCGCCGCAGCATCGCCTGCGGCAGCAGCGAATCGACCGGCTTGACGGGCACGTCGCACGCCGGCAAAGCGTGGCCCGCGCGGCCGGCGGACGACAATTCGAACACCGTTTTCTCGAGCATTGGCCAACCTATAAGTTATTAGAATTGTAGCATAGTAGCATATCATTTATGGGCAAAAAAAGTCAAGCAAAAAAAGCCGTTCCGGGTCCCGAAAACCCGGAGCGGCCGCGCCCGCTATTGATGAAATAGGTGCCTTACCCGATGGTGGTGGGGCTGCGTTCTTGGCGCGCCGGGTCCTTCAGCGCCCGCACCTTTTCCAGCCAGTGGCCGGCGCCCAGCTCGCTGAAGAGCCGTTCCGCCCGGTCCAGCGTCGCGGACCACGGCGCGCCGCTCCGCCGCTGCCACGCGCCCTGATGGTAGAGCGCGACGGCCTCGAGGTAGGGATCGCCGTTGCCGCGGGCGATGGCCAGCGCCTGCCCATAGTCGCCGTCGACGGTCCCGGCCGCTGCGCCGCGCCGCGCCGCCGACCGGGCCCGCAGCTGATGCAGCTCGCATTGGTGTTCCGGCCGCATGGCGCCGTAGCGCGGCGCCAGCCCGTCGATCGCCGCGGCGGCCTCGTCCCCGCGGTCCTGCGCCAGCGCGCATTCCGCCCGCAGCAGCTGGTACCAAACCACCTGCGCGGCGTCGCCGTCGGCCTGGACGGCCTCGTCCAGCTGCCGCCGCATCCCGGCGTGATCGCCCTGCAGGCCGCTGGCCTCGGCCAGGGACAGCAGCCCGCGGGTGGCGATCCACTGCTCCCCCACCGCCCGGCCCAGCGCGATCGCATCGTGCAGCAGCCCGGCCGACTCGGCGAACAGCCCCTGCTGCTGCAGCAGCGCTGCCAGGTTCAGGCAATCGAGCGACAGGTACAGCCGCTCGCCGATGCCCCGGCGCAGGGCGATCGCCTGCCGCCAGGCCCGCTCCGCCTCGCCCCAGGACCCGCGCCGCGCCAGGATGCCGGCGCCGTTCGCCAGGCTGAACGCCAGGCCGTAGCGGTCGCCGATCCGCTCGGCGATCTGCCGCGATCGCGCCAGGGCCGCGATCGCCTCGTCCCAGCGCCGCTGCCGGCAGAGCAGCACGCTGTAGTTGCTGTAGGCGAACGCCTGCGTGCCCTTGTTGCCGCAAGATCCCAGGATGCGGATGGCTTCCCGAAATGCCCGCTCGGCCTCCGCGTCCTGGCCCAGGCCGCCCAGCACGGTGGCCACGTTGACCAGGCTGTTGCCGATGCCGCCCTGGTCACCCAGCGCGCGGAACAGCGCCAATGCCTGCCGGTACAATTCCAGCGCCTGCTCCTTGCGCCCGGTATCCTCCAGCGCGACCCCCAGGCCATTGAGCCGGCTGGCTTCCCCGGAACGGTCGCCGGCCCGCCGGTGGAGGTCGATGCACTGGCGGCTGAGCCGTTCCATGGCCGGGTAGTCGCTGCGCATCAGGCTGGCCTCGATCTGCAGTCCCCAGCAGTCGCCGACCAGCGCCGGCGCCACGTCCGCGTCGAACGAGCCGGCCAGCCGCCCGGCCGCGGCGTCGACCTCCTGCGCCTGCCCCAGCAGCAGCCGGATGTCGAGCGTCCGCAGCTCCACGCGGGCCCGCAGCACTGCCGCCAGCGGCAGCCGCTGGCCGCGGATGGCGCCGAGCTCGCCCGGTGCGAGAAAGCGCCGCAGGGCGGCGCTCCCGGGGCGGTGTCGATCAGTCATTGGCCACGCGGGGCACCTTCACTTGCATTGCTGCAGGCCCCAGGCCAGCGCCGAGCGGTAGGTCTGCTCGGAGAACCCGGGGTACGACGCGGCCAGCTCGGTGACCGCCGCCTCGTGCTCGGTCATTCCGGCCTTGACCCGCGCCGCCGCGCCGTAGCAGACGCTCTCCAGCACCTTGGCCTTGCTGAGGGTGTCGTCGATCTGGGCGGGTGACAGCGCCGGAAAACGCTCCCGCAGGGCGCGGGCGGGATCGGGGCCGCCCTTGGCGAACCGGACCATGGCCTCGAACGCCATGTCCAGCGCCAGCTGCGTGGTCATCGCCACCCGCTCCTGGGGCAGCGACGGCCCCTCGCCCCGCGGCTCGCGGCGCGAGAGATCCCCCACCCAGGTGGCCTTCGGCTTGCGGGCCTGCCGCGCCAGCAGCAGCGCCCCGCCCGCCCCGGCGCTGCCCAGTCCCAGCAGCAGCAGCGCGGCGCCCAGCCACCTGAAGGCGGCGGTGGCGTGCGGGTCGCGGCGGTCGGCGATGTTGTCGGACGGGTCCGCCGGGTCGAAGTACACGGTGACGTGCTTGTCCACCGGCAGGGCGGCGAACACGGTGCCGAACATCCCGCCCGACTGGCCCGGCATCAGCTGCGCGCCCTCCAGCATCGGCTGCAGCCATTGCCGCACCTCGTCCTGGGACGCGCTCCACTCGCGGTCGAACCCCAGCCGGCCGCCCCGGTACTGCTGCCCGTCGGCGATGAAACGGTAATCCACCACCGGCGCGAACCCCGGCTGGCCTTCGGCGTTGGGACGGCGGTCGATCGCCGCCGACAGCACCGTGGCGTCGGCCGCGGCCCAGCCGCTGACCGAGCGCTCGCGGGCGTGGACCCCGCGGTCGGCGATCAGGCAGACCGCGCCCAGCACTGCGGCGGCGGCGGCGATGGCCATCAGGACTGGCGTTCGCATCGGTTCATGCTCCCAAATAGCTGGCCCGGACCTTCTCGTCGGCCAGCAGGTTGGCCCCGGTGTTGTGGTGGACGATCGACCCGGTCTCCAGGATGTAGCCGCGGTCGGCGATCTCCAGGCTGCGCTGGGCGTTCTGCTCGACCAGCAGCACGGTGGTGCCGCGCCGGCGGATCTCCAGGATGATCTCGAAGATGGTGTCGACCACGATCGGCGCCAGGCCCAGGCTGGGCTCGTCCAGCAGCAGCATCGCCGGGTCGGCCATCAGGCCGCGGGCGATGGCCAGCATCTGCTGCTCGCCGCCACTGAAGGTCTCGGCGCGCTGGTCCTGCCGCTCCCTCAGAATCGGGAACAGATCGAAGCAGCTTCGCAGTTGCTTTTCGACCTCCTCCT
>DATJQG010000263.1:0-7746 GCA_035506015.1 Candidatus Edwardsiibacteriota bacterium | reverse complement strand
AGACTTCTTTGGTTACTTTCTTGGTCACAAGAAAGTAACATGGATTACGGTCGGCCAGAAAGTAGATTGCCTCGTTGGTGCAGGAGGGCGGGGCATCTCGCAATGACAATAAAAGGATGATCACATGAACAAGGTCAAGGCCCTCAAGATACTCAACCCGATCGTGGCGCTGCTGTTCCTGGCGCAGATGGTCAGCGCCCTGCTGATCCTGCTGGCCGGCGACGCGTTCATCCCGGCGCACCTGATCGGCGGCGGCTGCCTGGTGCTGGCCGGCATCGCGCATTTGGTCCTCAACTGGGGCTGGGTGAAGATGCAGTACTTCAAAAAACAACGAACAATGAACAGCGGGCAATGAATAATGGCCGTGCGCCAACCGTCATTGCGAATCCGGCTATTCCGCCTGCACGAAGGAAGCAATCTGCCCGATCCCGTTGTGACCAGGAGATCGCGTCGTTCGCCTTGGTCCCTGGGGCCATCCTCGCGATGACGATACAAAAATGAAGAAGCTCAAAAAAAGCAAGTCGATCGCCGCGGTCTACGGCCCGGAGGCCCCGCCGCGCCTGGGTCTGCCGCTGTACCTGGCCAAGATCCCGGCGGGCTTCCCGTCCCCGGCCGACGACTTCATCGACAAGAAGCTGGACCTCAACGAGCACCTGATCAAGCACCCGGCGGCCACCTTCTTCGTCAAGGTGCAGGGCCACTCGATGACCGGCGCCGGCATCCACTCGGGCGACATCCTGATCGTGGACCGGGCGCTGGAGCCCGACGACAAGCGGATCGCGGTGGTGGCGCTCAACGGCGAGCTGACGGTCAAGCGCCTGAAGAAGGCCAAGGGGCGGCTGTTCCTGGTGTCCGAGAACCCCGAGTACAAGGCGATCGAGGTCACGCCCGAGATGGACTTCGAGGTCTGGGGCGTGGTGATCCACGTGATCCACACGGTGTGACGCCCTGCGGGCGTGAATGGTGAATAGCGAATGATCGTCATCCTGAGAAATGCGCCAGGCCTTACTTTCGAAGGATCTGCCCAGATTCTTCGAGGGCCGCAAACCGGCCCTCCGCAAAATGACATATCTTTGGGGACAAATCATGGTCGTAAAGTTTGTTTGAGCATTAGTGACTCTGCGGTGTAAGGATGAAAAGAATATCATCATTATTGTTATTTGCGATGACGCTGGCGGCAGTGGCGGTCGCGGAACCGGCGGTCACGCGGCAACCGGTCGATCCGCGCTCGCTCACGGGGCGGGAGCGCGCCTGGTACCGGTTCCTGCGCACGGCCTTCGGGCGCGATGACATCAAGCTGTGGCGGGTGACGGAGCGCGACAGCGCGCGGGCCGGCGGCTGCCTGTTCACCAGCGGCGTCGAGTACCTGCGGCCGGCGCTGGGCGACTCCGCGCCGCGCGGCGGCGTCCCGGTCGACCTCTACCGCGCGGCGGCGATCGGCCTGCGCGACAGCGGCGGCGCGGCCGTATGGTCGAAGAACTACCAGTGGCACAGCATGGTGCCGTTCCGCGCCCGGCTGCTGGCGGCCGCGCCGTGCGGGGCCGCCGCGGTGATCGCGGTCAGCGACACCACGGCCCAGCAGGTGATGAACGGCCAGGAGCCCGAGGCCGTCCTGGTGCTGGACCGTTCCGGCCGCCAGCTGCTGCGGATCTTCCCGTACTGCACCCTGGCCGCGGCGCGGTTCACGGCCAACGGCGCCTACGCCGCGCTGCTGGACGCCTGCGAATGGCCGCGCTGGCACATCGTGGACGTCAACAGCGGCAGGAAGCTGGAGATGACCGGCGAGGACGTGCTGGACGTCACCGACGGCGGCGTCGTCAGCTACTACTGGTACGAGGTGCCGCGCGACCCCAAGACCCGGCGCCTGCTGAAGGCCCCGTTCGACTCGCTGCTGGCCAACTACCGGCCGCACCCGCTGCCCGGCGGGTCCGAATAGACATGATTTACATGATGAACCTGGTCAAGATCGATGTCATTGAAAAATAATGATATCACCCGGCCGCTGTTCGCGCTGGCCGACTGCAACAGTTTCTACGCCTCCTGCGAGCGGGTGTTCGACCCGTCGCTGGAGGGGCGGCCGGTGGTGGTGCTGTCCAACAACGACGGCTGCGTGATCGCCCGCACCGCCGAGGCCAAGGCGCTGGGCATCGTCGGCTTCGAGCCGTTCTTCAAGTACCAGCACCTGATCGACAAGCACAACGTGGCGGTCTACTCGGCCAACTTCACGCTGTACGGCGACCTTTCCGGCCGGGTGATGAGCGTGCTGCGGTCGTTCGCGCCGCAGACCGAGGTCTACTCCATCGACGAGGCCTTTTTGACCCTGACCGGGATGGCGGTCGACCCGGCGGACTACTGCCGCGGCATCCGGCGCGCGGTCAGGCAGTGGACCGGCCTGCCGGTGTCGATCGGCGTGGGCCCGACCAAGACCCTGGCCAAGCTGGCCAACAAGGTCGCCAAGCGGGACGCGGCGCACGGCGGCGTGTTCGACCTGACGGGCCGGCCGGACCTGGACGCGCTGCTGGAGAGCGTCGACGTCCAGGACGTGTGGGGCGTCGGCCGCCGCTACGGGCAGTTCCTGCGTTCCCGCGGCATCGCCACGGCGCGGCAGCTGCGCGACCTGCCAGACCGGTACGTTAGGAAGCACCTGACCGTGGTGGGGCTGCGCACGGTGGAGGAGCTGCGCGGCCATCCCTGCATCGGCGTCGAGGAGACGCGCCCGCCCAAGCAGGCCATTTTGACCTCGCGCTCGTTCGGCAAGGACATCCACACCCTGCGCGAGCTGGCCGAGGCCGCGGCCGAGTTCACGGCGATGTCGGCCGAGAAGCTGCGGGCCCAGCGCTCGGTGGCCGCCTTCGTGATGGTGTTCCTGGAGACCAACAGCTTCCGCGAGGGGCCGCAGTACTCCAACGCGGCCACCATCGGCATCCCCGAGCCCAGCGACTACACGCCCAAACTGCTGGAGGCCGCGCACGCCGGGCTGCGGCGGATCTTCCGGCCCGGCTATCCCTACAAGCGCTGCGGCGTGATGCTGTCGGGCATCGCGCCCAAGGCCGAGGTCCAATTGGACTGTTTCGCTCAAGATCACGGCAATGCCGGCAAGACCGCGCTGATGGCCGCGCTCGACGCGGTCAACGCCCGCTGGGGCCGCGGCGCCTTGAAATACGCGGCCGCCGGGGTGGAACGCCCGTGGAAGATGCGCCAGCTGAAACTCTCGCCGCGCTTCACCACCCAGTGGGAAGACCTGCCCGTCGCCAAAGCGATGTGACAATGAACGGTCAACAATGAACAAGGAACAATAGCAGATGCTCGGCTATATCGACTGCCACCTGCACCTCGACCCCACGGGCAAGTTCCAGCGGGACGAGTTCGCAACGCCGGTCCCCAATTTGCCCGAGGACCTGCTGGCCGCGATGGACGAGCGCGGCATCGAGCGGGGCGTGGTGGCGGCGGCCCGGCCGCAGGACAACGACCACGTGCTGGCCTGCCAGCGCCGCCACCCGGCGCGGCTGTACGCCGCGGTCTGCCTGCATCCCAATGACGCCGGCGCGCCGGCCAAGTTCCGGGAGTACGTCAGCACGGGCGCCCAGGGCCTGGTGCTGGACCCATTGGCCCAGGAATTCGACGACATGGAGTCCGGCCGCCTGGCGCCGCTGGTGCAGGAGGCCGGCATCCTCAACGTCCACGTCCAGTTCGACTGCCGCCCGGCGCTGGGGTTCTCGACCGTGGCGGGCGCCACCCGCATGGCCTACGAGTTCCCGGAGACCAAATTCATCCTGCTGCACGCCGCGGCGCAGCGCTTCGCCGACCTGCTGCCGGTCGCCAACGACATCGGCTCGCGCACCTGGAAGAACTTCTACGTCGACCTGTCCGAGACGATCGTACTGCTGCGATTCTCGCCGTTCTGGGAGCAGTTCCGCTGGACCATGCACCAGCTGGGCGCGCGCCACCTGGTGTTCGGCTCGGGCCACCCCCGCGGCGACCTGGCCAAGACACTGGAAGCCGCGCACGACCTTGGTTTCTCGGCCGAGGAGGAGTCGCTGATCTTCCGCGAGAACATGGCGGGGATACTGGATAGAAGAGGGTAACATCGGACGTCATTCCCAGGAAGTATTCGTCGTCCAAGCAGCTTGCAATAGCTGCTTTTCTCTTTCCGTTTTTGTGTTGATTTATTCAGGATAAAGTTCTATAATAATTATCTGATGTCTTGTCACACTGAGATCGCTCCACGCCTTGCTGAATGAAGGGTGACATCATCGTATTGATCCCTCAGCTTGTCGGGCATGGAGAATCCTCGGGATGACAGGCATTGTCACCCTGAGATGCCTTTCGTGCCTTACGTATTGAAGGGTAATCCCCTCGGCTTGGCGGTCGCGCAGATCCCACGGGATGACAGATCGATCTCTTGCCAATGCAGTCAATACAGAATATTAATTATAAAATCACAGGAGCACGCATGGACATCCGCAAGGAACTGGAGGCGCAGGGCATCAGGAACGTGCGCGAGATCCACCGCAACCTGGCGCCGTCCCAGCTGATCGAGCGCTCGCTGGCCAAGGGCGAGGGGATGCTGGCGGCCAACGGCGCACTGGTGGTCAAGACCGGCGAGCGCACCGGCCGCTCGCCCAACGACAAGTTCATCGCCGAGGACGCCTCGGTCAAGGACCAGGTGGCCTGGGGCAAGGTCAACGTCAAGTGCGAGCCCGCGCAGTTCAACAAGCTGCTGGAGAAGGCCTGCGTTTACCTGCAGGGCCGCGATGTCTACGTGTTCGACGGCTTCGCCGGCGCCGACCCTAACCACCGGCTGGCCGTGCGGGTGATCACCGACACCGTCTGGCACGCGCTGTTCGCCCAGACCCTGTTCATCCGGCCCACGGCGCAGGCGCTCGAGCAGTTCACTCCCGGCTTCACCGTGATGGGATGCGGCGCGATGCGGGCCAACCCCGCGCTGGACGGCACGCGCTCCGATGTCTTCGTCGGCGTCAGCTTCGAGAAGAAGACCAACCTGGTGATCGGCTCGATGTACGGCGGCGAGATCAAGAAGAGCATCTTCACCATCATGAACTACCTGCTGCCGCAGCAGGGCGTGTTCCCGATGCACTGCTCGGCCAACGTCGGCGCCAACGGCGAGACCGCGCTGTTCTTCGGGCTGTCCGGCACCGGCAAGACCACGCTCTCGGCCGACCCCAAGCGCCGGCTGATCGGCGACGACGAGCACGGCTGGTGCGACACCGGCATCTTCAACTTCGAGGGCGGCTGCTACGCCAAGGTGATCAAGCTGTCGGCCGAGGCCGAGCCCCAGATCTTCAACGCCATCCGCTTCGGCTCGCTGCTGGAGAACGTGGTGGTCGACCCGGCGTCGCGGGCCATCGATTATAATTCCGACGCCATCACCGAGAACACCCGCGCCACCTATCCCGTGGAGTACATCCCCAACTGCGTGATCCCGGGCGTGGGCGCGCACCCCAGGAACGTGTTCTTCCTGGCCTGCGACGCCTTCGGCGTGCTGCCGCCGATCGCCAAGCTGACGCCGGAGGCGGCCAGCTACCATTTCCTGTCGGGATTCACGGCCAAGCTGGCCGGCACCGAGAGCGGCGTCACCGAGCCCCAGCCCACGTTCTCCACCTGCTTCGGCGCGCCGTTCATGCCGCTGCACCCCACCAGGTATGCCACGATGCTGGCCGAGCGGCTGGCCAAGCAGGGCGCCACCTGCTGGCTGGTCAACACCGGCTGGTCGGGCGGGCCGGTGGGCACGGGCAGCCGGATGAAGATCGGCATCACCCGCGCGCTGCTGACCGCGGCGCTGGAGGGCACGCTGCAAAAATCGAAGTTCAGCGCCGATCCGATCTTCAACGTCCTGGTGCCGGACGCCTGCGAGGGCGTGCCGTCCGAGGTGCTGACCCCGAGGAACACCTGGCAGGACAAGGCGGCCTACGACAAGAAGGCCAAGGAGCTGGCCGCGATGTTCATCAAGAATTTCGAGCAGTATAAGGGCTACGCCAGCGCGGCGGTGATCGCGGCCGGCCCCAAGGCCTGACCGTCCGCGAGCGGGCGGTGGCGACACCACTCACGGTTCACCATTCACCATTCACGAGGTAGGGCCAGATGGCAGGATTGAGCTGCAAGCACACCCAGATGATGGCCAAGGTCACGCTGAAATCGGTGCCCGACAAGCCGGGCATCGCCGCCGAGGTGTTCGCGGCGCTGGCCGAGCGCGGCGTGCTGGCCGAGCTGCTGGCCACCATCCCCACCGGCCGCCACAAGGGCGACATCGCCTTCGCCGTGCCGCAGCAGGAGCTGCCGGCGGTGCAGGACGCGCTGGCCGCCGTCAAGAAGGCCGTGGGGTTCAAGTCGATCGACAGCGACGACGGCGTGTCGGTGATCAGCGTGCACGGCGGGGCCCTGTCGGCCGACCCGGCCACCGCGTCGCGCGTCCTCAAGGCGCTGGCCGGCGCCGGCGTCAACCTGCAGATGATCAACCAGTCGCTCAACCAGCTGAGCTTCATGGTCAACCGGGCGCAGCTGCGCCAGGCCCTGGCCGTGCTCAAGGACAGCTGCGGCGCGGAGGAGTGAGCGCGTGGCCCCGGGCGTGATCGGCGTGATCCCGGCGCGCTACGGCTCGACCCGATTCCCGGGCAAACCGCTGGCGCTGATCAAGGGCGTGCCGATGGTCCAGCGGGTCTACCAGCGCTGCCGCCGGGCCCGCCTGCTGGACGAGGTGGTGGTGGCCACCGACGACCGGCGGATCGCCGACTGCGTCGCGGGGTTCGGCGGCCGCGCCGTGATGACCTCGCCGCGCCACCGCTCGGGCAGCGACCGGATCGCCGAGGTGCTTCGCAAACTCGACATCCGGAATTCGGAATTCGAAATTGTGGTCAACGTCCAGGGCGACGAGCCGCTGGTGTCGCCGGCCGCGATCGACCAGCTGGCGCGGGCGATGCTGGCCGACCGGGAGCTGCAGATGGCCACCCTGGCGACGGCGTTCCGGGACCGGCGCGAGCTGGAAAGCCCGGATACGGCCAAGATCGTGGTCGACGGCGAGGGTTACGCGCTCTACTTCTCCCGCGCGGTGATCCCCCACGCCCGCGAGGCGGCCGATTTCCAGCTGCGCCGCTACCGCAAGCACATCGGGATGTACGCCTACCGGGCGGCGTTCCTGCGGCGCTTCACCGGCTGGAAGGCCGGCCGCCTGGAACGGGCCGAACGGCTGGAGCAGCTGCGGGCGCTGGAGCACGGCGTCCGGATCAAGGTGGTGGCGACGCGCCACTACTCGCCCTCGGTGGACACCCGGCAGGACCTGAAACGGGCCGAGCGGCTGGCGCGGTGAACCGGGCCAGAAATTCCCTTGACAACCGGTTCCGTTCGGGGTAGAATATCCGTTCAGCATCGCCAACAAATTCCATCATCATAATTCGAAGGAACCATCCATGCTGAAGACGAGTCTTCGAACCGCCGGGCTGCTGGCCGCCGTGCTGGTGCTGGCCTTCTTCGCCACCGGCTGCGACCAGTTCATGAGCAGCGCGCTGATCTACCTGCAGCAGAACCCGCCCAACTTCGAGAAGGCCATCGCCACGCTCAACGAGGGGCTGACGGTCGTGCCCGACCACGGCGAATACTACGGCATGCTGGCGTTCTGCTACTACAACAACCACCAGTACAAGGAAGCGCGGGAGTCCTTCGACAAGGCCATCAAGTTCCTGCCCGACAAGAAGGATTCGCTGATCAAGGTGCGCGAGCAGGATTGGGTCG
>DATJQG010000262.1:0-3003 GCA_035506015.1 Candidatus Edwardsiibacteriota bacterium | reverse complement strand
GACAGCATCAAGACCGAGAGCGGCTACGATTCTGTGTTCGTGCTGAACAGCGCCGGGACTGTGGTCTCCAAGTGGTCGGGCACGTACCGCGCGGTGTGGAGCGCCGAGGTCAGCGGCAACGTCGCCAAGGTCCAGCTGAAGAGCGACGCCAGCGTCACGGGCTACGGGTTCCTCAGCAGCAAGTACAGCTATTACACCACCACGCTCGACAGGCAGGCGACCGACATGATGGCCGGACGGATCCCCGACGCGGGCGGCGAGCTGCTGTGCCAAAACGCACCCAACCCGGCCATGGTACGCACCAGGATCAGCTATACCTTGCCCGGCGAGAGGGCAGTGTCGTTGAAGGTCTACAACCTCAACGGCCAGCTGGTGCGGATATTGGTCAGCGGGGCGCAGCCGGCCGGCCGGCACGCGGTGGAGTGGGACACCAGGGACGCGGGCGGGAACAGCGTGGCCGCAGGCGTCTACCTCTACCGCCTGGTGGCGGGCGATCTCAGCGCGACCAAGAAGCTGACCGTGATGCGGTAGCACGCAACGCTCGACGCAGAACCCTCCCGAAAATATCGGGAGGGTTCTTTGCATCGGCGCGCACAAGAGCGCTGCAACGGATCAACATCGATGATGGCAGAAAGCGGTGATCCGAAGCGCGAGCGCCTGCACGACGGCTTCTGTTTGTAACATATTGATGCGAAATATCGACTCGTGAAAACAGCGATCGCAGGCCGGCGATTCTATAACCGATTGTCATTCCACGCGAATCGACTCGGCGAAATCAAATGGTATGGTTATTGCATATTATCTGGTGCAAGGGAAATCGTAGACGAAATATCGAACACTCACAATACAGCAACGCAAGGCACGTACATGAAGAAGATCATCCTGTTCGCATTCCTGTCGCTGGTTCTGGTGAGCGTGGCCGGGGCGGCCGTGAGCGATCTGATGCCGGCGAACGTCCAGCTCAAGACCCATGACGACGCCTATTGGCTGACCAGCAACGGCATCAACATCGAGGAGCTGCGCGGCAACGTCGCCGAGGTGCGGCTGACCAAGGACCAGCTGGGAATGCTGACGGCCGCCGGTTACGCGGTGACGCCGCGCGCCGAGGCCAGGATCACCGACGCCCAACTCACCGGCTATCACAACTACACCCAACTGACATCGTTCCTGGACTCGATCCATGCCCTCTATCCGTCGATCACCAAGAAGGTATCGGTCGGCACGACGGTCCAGGGCCGCAACCTGTGGGCGTTCCTGGTCACCAGCTATCCGGACAGCCAGATGAACAAGCCGGAGATCCGCCTGGCGGCCAACATCCACGGCGACGAGGTGGTGGGCAAGGAACTGTTGCTGGCGATGATCGACTCCCTCACCAAGTCCTACGGCAGCAACGCCACCATCACCAATTACGTCAACACCCGCGAGATCTGGTTCATGCCCTCCGCCAACCCGGACGGCTTGACCCTCAGCCAACGCTACAACGCCAACGGCGAGGACCTCAACCGCGACTACCCGGTGCCGGACGGCGGCAGCAACGGCGGCTCGGTCTCCGGCACCGAGACCGAGACCCAGGAGATGATGAGCTACTGGGGCGCCAAGCACGTCGTGCTCTCGATGATGCTGCACGGCGGTTCGGTGGTGGCCAACTATCCCTGGGATTATACCGCGACGGTCTGCCCCGACGACTCGCTGGCCCGGGCGGTGGCGCTGGGCTATTCCCGGCTCAACTCGCCGATGTGGAACAGCAGCGAGTTCACCAACGGCATCACCGAGGGCGGATCGTGGTACATCGTGCGCGGCTCGCTCCAGGACTGGTCGTACAACACCGGCGGCGGGCTGGAGATCACCGTCGAATGCTCGGCCGACAAGTGGCCGGCGGCCAGCACGCTGCCCGGCTACTGGAACGACAACAAGAACTCGCTGCTGTACTTCATCCGCAAGTGCGGCGAGGGCATCGGCGGCGTGGTCACCGACTCGGCCAGCGGCCTGCCGCTGAACGGCGTCACGGTCACGGTCGCCGGCACCGGCAAGGCCATCACCACCGATGTCCCGGGCGACTACCACCGGATGCTGACCAGCGGCACGTACTCGCTCTCGTTCGCGAAGAGCGGATACACGACCAAGACGGTCAGCAGCGTGCGCGTCAACTACGACAGCTTGACCACGCTCAACGTGGCGCTGAAATCCACATCATCCACCACGCCGACGCTGGCGGTCAGCATGACGTCGTGGGCGCCGGCGGCGGCGGGAGCGACCAGCTCGGCGGTCAGCGTCACCAACAGCGGCAGCAGCAGCGTGATCGCCTACACGGTCAGCTCCGACCAGACCTGGCTGACGGTGTCGTCGGCCAGCGGCAGCACGCCGGGCAGCTTCACGATGACGGCGGCGGCCAACACGGGGTCGGCACGGACGGCGACGGTGACGGTGACGGCGACCACCAGCGGGGTCTCCGGCTCGCCCAAGACGATCGCGGTGTCGCAGGCCGCGGCGACCACCACGCCGGCACTGGCGGTGAGCACCACGTCGTGGTCTCCGGCGGCGGCGGGAGCGACCAGCTCGGCGGTCAGCGTCACCAACAGCGGTTCGACCAGCGCCATCGCCTACACAGTGAGCTCGAACCAGACCTGGCTGACGGTGTCGTCGGCCAGCGGCAGCACGCCGGGCAGCTTCACGATGACGGCGGCGGCCAACACGGGAGCGGCGCGGACGGCCACGGTGACGGTGACGGCGACCACGTCGGGCGTGGCCAACTCGCCGCAGACCATCGCGGTGTCGCAGGCGGCGGGCACGTCGCAGGTCACGATCTTCTCGGACGACATGACGAACTTCCCGACGGGGTGGACGCTGTCGCCGGCGGCGGGGTGGACCAAGTCGTCGACGCGGGCCAACAGCGCGTCGTCCAGCGCGCGCTGCGACGATGTCAGCCCCTACGCCAACAGCCAGACCAATACCATGGCGCGGGCGGTCAGCCTGACGGGCTACAGCGGCGCCACGTTGACGTTC
>DATJQG010000261.1:0-5906 GCA_035506015.1 Candidatus Edwardsiibacteriota bacterium | reverse complement strand
CACCGGCTGGCCCATGTCCAGCACGAACACCTCGCCACCGGCGCCCATGGCGCCGGCCTGGATCACCAGCTGCACCGCCTCGGGGATGGTCATGAAGTAGCGCTCGATCTCTGGGTGGGTCACGGTGACCGGGCCGCCGGCTGCGATCTGCCGTTTGAACAGCGGTACCACGCTGCCGCGGCTGCCCAGCACGTTGC
Organism: Candidatus Edwardsiibacteriota bacterium; assembly: GCA_035506015.1. GTDB lineage: Bacteria > Edwardsbacteria > AC1 > AC1 > EtOH8 > DATJQG01. The sequence continues at coordinate 5,709 of DATJQG010000261.1, read as the reverse complement.
CGAACCGCACCACGATGAACTTGGTGCGGCGCGGTCCGCCCAGCGAGCGCACCACCTCCTCGGCCAGGCGCTTGGTGGCGCCCATCACGCTGGTGGGGTTGACCGCCTTGTCGGTGGAGATCATCACGAAGCGCTTGACGCCGTGCCGCAGCGCCAGCTGGGCCACCGTCCGGGTGCCCAGGATGTTGTTCTTGACGGCCTCGCCCGGGTTGTGTTCCATCATCGGCACGTGCTTGTGGGCCGCCGCGTGGAACACCACGTCCGGCCGGTAGCGCTGGAACACCTGGCGCATCCGCACGCCGTCGTTGACGTCGCCGATCACCACGGCGTAGGCCAGGCCGGGGTAGGCGCGCCGCAGCTCGATGTCCATCTCGTAGATGCTGTTCTCGCCGCGGCCCAGCAGCACCAGCTGGCGTGGCCCGAACCCGGCCACCTGGCGGCAGAGCTCCGAGCCGATCGAGCCGCCGGCGCCGGTCACCAGCACCACCTTGCCCTGCAGGTAGCCCGCCACCTGGTCGAGGTCGCTGGTCACGGGCTGGCGCCGCAGCAGGTCCTCCAGCTCGACCTCCCGGATCTGGCCCAGGTTGACCTCGCCCTCGATGATCTCCTTGATGCCGGGGACGATCTTGAACCTGACCTTGGCCTGCTTGCAGTGCTCGACCACCTCGCGCACCACCGTGCCCGGCGCCGAAGGGATGGCGATGATGATCTCCTCGATCCGCAGCCGGGCGATCGTCCGGTTGAGCTGGTCGCGGCCGCCCACGATCGGGATGCCGTGGATCTGGCGGCCGGCCTTGGCGGGGTCGTCGTCGATGAAGGCCACCAGCTGGTAGCCGTACTCGGGGTGCGCCAGCAGCTGGCGCGCCACCATCTCGCCGGCGTCGCCGGCGCCGATCAGCATCACCCGCCGGCGTTCCACGGCCCGGTACTTGATCGAGGTGCGGTACTGCTTGAACAGCCGCAGGAACAGCCGGAACCCGCCGATCAGGATGATGTCGCCCAGCCACTCGCCCACCAGCACCTTGAAGGGATAGCCCTCCAGCCAGCCCAGCACCGGCCAGCCCTGCCGCCAGCCCAGCCGCGGCAGCAGGAACGAGCAGAAGGCGATCAGCAGCGTGCCCCAGCTTACGGCCCGGGCGATGGCCATCAGGTCGCCGACGCTGATGTAGCGCCACTCCCCGCGGTAGACGCCGCTGGCCAGCAGCAGCAGCAGCCGCAGCCCCAGCACCAGGCACAGGATCTGGCCCGCCGCCGCCAGGAACACCGGCGGCACGGTGAAGTCGAACCGCAGCCAGAAGGCGCCGGCCAGCGCCACGGCCAGCAACAGCGCGTCGACGACCAGCATCCACCAGCGGTTGCGGGACACCAGCGCCATCAGAACGCCCCCCGCCCGGTCAGCACCTCGACCGCGGTCTTCATGATCAGCCACAGGTCGAGGCAAAATGATCGGTGTCCGACATAATAAACATCCAAACGAAGTTTGGTCTCGATCGCCAGGTCGTCCCGGCCCATCACCTGGGGCAGGCCGGTCAGGCCGGGGCGCGCGTCCAGCGCCCGCCGCTGGAACGGCGTGTAGGTCGCCACGATCGGCGGCAGCTCGGGCCGCGGCCCCACCACGCTCATGTCGCCCTTCAGGATGTTGACCAGCTGCGGCAGCTCGTCCATGCTCCAGCGCCGCAGGAATTTCCCCACCCGGGTGACGCGGGGGTCGTCCCGCACCGCCAGCAGCGGGCCCTTGTGCTCGGCGTCGGGCACCATGGTGCGGAACTTATAGATGTCGAAGACCCTGCCGCCGCGGCCCACCCGCCGCTGCAGGAACAACGCGCCGCCCCGCGAGTCCAGCACGATGGCCAGCGCGGTCAGCAGCAGCACCGGGCTGAGGATGATCAGCGCCAGCAGCGAGCAGCAGATGTCGAACGCGCGCTTGAGCATTTCTCACCGCGGGCGAAGCCCGTCAGCGCACCATCCGGTATTCCAGCCGCACGCCGGCGCGGTCCAGCCGGGACAGCGTCTCGGTGGCCGAGCTGAGCAGGTCGAGGACGTTGAAGGTCCGCCGCCGCTCGCGGCTGACCTTGGGCTTGCCGCTGATCCCGCCCATCCGCGCGGCCAGCTCGACGGCGTCGTCCAGCGTGCCCAGCTTGTCGACCAGGCGCAGCGCCAGCGCCTGCTTGCCCGAGAACACCCGGCCGTCGGCGATGGCCTTGACCGAGTCGTAGGGCATCCTGCGGCCCTCGGCCACCGCCTGGATGAACTGCTGGTGGACGTCGTCGATCATGCCCTGCAGCATCGCCCGCTCCTCGGGCTTCATCGGGCGGAAGGGCGAGCCGATGTCCTTGTTCTCGCCGGCCTTCAGCACCTCGAACCGCAGGCCCACCTTCTTCAGCAGCTCCTCGGCCACCGGGAACTCCATGATCACGCCGATCGAGCCGGTGAGCGTGCCGGGGTTGGCCACGATCGAGTCGCAGGCGCAGGAGACGTAGTACCCGCCCGAGGCCGCCACCTCGGCCATCGAGCAGACCACCGGCTTCCTGGCGCGGGCCTTCTTGACGGCCTCGCAGATCTCCTGGCTGGCCGCCACCCCGCCGCCCGGGCTGTCCACCCGCAGCACGATGGCCTTGACCGACGAGTTGTCGCGGCACCTGTTGATCGCCCGCACGATGTTGTCCGAGGCGTCGATCGCGCCGCGCACCTCGACGATGGCCACGGACTTGCCGTAGCCGATGTCCAGGTCGCCGTCGCCCAGCGAGGCCGCCACGGCCACCACCAGCGTCGCCACGAAGCCGGCCAGCCCCAGCGCGATCAGGACGATGAACAGCGTTTTCTTGCCCGAAGCCATTGGTCACTCCGTTATCGGAAATTCTCGCTCCCGGTTCTGCCTATTTGCGCTGCAGCGCCCACAGCCGGGCGAAGGTGTCGTCCAGCGCCGGGCCCAGCTTGGCCGGGTCGTCGGTCTTCTCCGGCTCGTTGTTGAACACCGCGAACGGCACCTGGTGGCCGCGGATGTCGATGGCGCCCTGGTCGCCCTTGGCCAGCTTGTCCCAGTCGTTGATCTTGTAGATGGTCTCCATCTTGTCGTCGGACAGCGAGTGGAACAGGATGGTGTCCTCCAAGCCCTTCTTGGCCCGGCGCCGGTTCTTGCGCAGCGACTCCTCGTAGCTGACCTTGATGTAGACGATGCGGGCCTGCCGGGCGATCTCGTCCGACAGGTAGGAGAAGGCGTCCTTGAACCCGTTCTCGCCGCCCCGCGCGAACTCGATGATCGCGGTGTTGTTCTCCAGGAAGCTCTTCTCGTCCCGCAGCCGCTTGGCGAAGGCGTTGTTGATCTTCTGGATGCAGACGTGCCAGGAGAACTCGTCCTTGAAGTAGCCGTCGGGCCTGCTGTGCAGCCGCTCCTTGCCGTTCTTCTGCAGGAAGTCGTCCTCCTCGAACCACTCCCAGATGTAGGGGAAATCGTCGAACTCGGCCAGGTTGCTGACGTGGAAGCGGCGCAGCCGCTCCTCCAGCGGGGTCTTCTTGAGGAAGTCGATCACCTCGCTCTTGCCGGCGGCGGGACGGGCGATCAGCAGGATCACGGGCAGGTGGTTGGCCATGGGGCGTCTCCGTATGGTTCGTGGTAGATGATTGGCTCGGTTCGGGGGGTCAGCCCAGCGGCTTCAGCCGCAGCGAGAAGTCGAAGGCCGGCGCCGAGTGCGTGATGGCGCCGATCGAGATGAAATCCACGCCGCACTCGGCGACGCGGCGGACGTTCTCCAGCGTGACGTTGCCCGAGGCCTCCAGCTTGAGCTTGCCCTGGTCGCGGGCCGGCGAGGCCCAGGCCATGCGGCAGGCCCGCTCCATCAGCTCGGGCGTCATGTTGTCCAGCATGATGATGTCGGCCTCGGCCGCGATCGCCTCCTCCAGCTGGGGCAGGTTCTGGACCTCGACCTCGAGGGGCTTCGCCCCCTGCGCCTTCCTGACGCGCTCGATCGCGGCCGTCACCGTGCCGGCGGCCTCGATGTGGTTGTCCTTGATCAGCACCATGTCGTAGAGGCCCATCCGGTGGTTGTGCCCGCCGCCGCAGGCCACCGCGTACTTCTCCAGCGCGCGCAGGCCGGGCGTGGTCTTGCGGGTGTCGAGGATCTTTGCCCTGGTGCCCTTGATCTCCGCCACGAATACCGCCGCGGCGGTGGCCACGCCGGACAGGTGCTGCAGGAAATTGAGCATCGTGCGCTCGGCCGCCAGGATGGCGCGGGTGTTGCCCTGGGCCGTCAGCACCACCTGGCCCAGCCCCAGCATGTCGCCGTCGTTCTTCTGCGCCTCGACCCGCAGGCCGGGGTCGACCGTCAGCAGCACCTGGCGGGCCACGGCGATGCCGGCCAGCACGCCCTCCTGCTTGGCCATCACCAGGGCCAGGCCGCTGGCGTCGGCCGCCACCGTGCAGTTGCTGGTGACGTCGCCGTCGCCGATGTCCTCGGCCAGGGCGCCGTCGATCAGCGGCTGGATCTTTGCGCTATCGAGTTCCATGCGAGGGTCAGCAGGATCGGGTAAAAGCTCTAACTGCAACAGCAATAAGATTTTAACAGATAATTATACCCCATCTTCTATCCAAAGTCAATTGAAAAGCCCCTCGAAATTTTCATCTAGAGGGGCCTTGGAATAGTTGTCATGGTTCGACAAGCTCACCATGACGGCAACTCGGTCACCCTGAGCCTGTCGAAGGGTGACCTGGCAAATTATCTCTGATACTCCGGCGTCCACTCCAGCTTGGGCTTCTCCAGCAGCGAGCCGTAGAGGTACTTCTCGATCTTCTCGCGCAGCGTCTTGTCGATCTCGCGGTCCACCGGGAAGATCCCCGCGTTGAGCACGCGACCCACCAGGTTGACCGAAGCCGCGATCACCGGCTCCAGCCCCGCGGGCGAGGTGCCGGCGAAGCCGTCGCCCGGCGTGTGGATGAAGAACGACGACTTGCCGCCCCAGCGGCTGATGTTGACCGAGGGCACTTCGTGCACCGCGAACGGCATGCAGTCGCTGCTGTAGATGTCCAGCGCCGAGCGGAAATAGTGCCCCAGCTCGCGGGTGACCCCGTCGGCGAAGCCCAGCAGCTTGTGCGTCCCCAGCACGATGAACGAGTTGCGGCCCAGCTCGTCGCCCGAGACATCGACGTTGACCACCAGCGCCGCGCGCTTCCTGACCTCTGCCTTGTGCTTGGCCACGTAGGCGAAGCTGCCGCGCAGGCCCATCTCCTCGCCCGAGAAGAAGACGATCCGCAGGTCGCGCTCCGGCTTGTGCTGCGCGAAGTGCTCGGCCATCTTGAGCAGCGTCACGGTACCGCCGCCGTTGTCGGTGGCGCCGGGCGAGCGGGCCACGCCGTCGTAGTGCCCGCAGGCGATCACCAGGTTGTCGTCGCGCTTCTTGCCCTTGATGTCGACCACGATGTTGCGCGCGGTGCGCCGTCCTGCCTGCTGCTTGACGTCGATCGTCACCTTGCGGCCATGAAGCCGCGACAGTTTCAGCCCGTCCTCGTAGGTGACGGTGACCGACGGCACGTAGCCCTGGGCGAAGGTCTTCTGGCGGTAGGACCAGCTGGGCGCCTCGTGCAGCGGGCTGCCGATGGCGATCAGCGCCTTGACGCCGGCCTCCTTCAGCGCCAGGCTGAGCGGCCGGGTGTAGCTGTAGGTCAGCACCACCTTGTCGCGGTAGGCGCCCTTGTTGGCCTGGACCACGTCGCCG
>DATJQG010000260.1:0-3244 GCA_035506015.1 Candidatus Edwardsiibacteriota bacterium | reverse complement strand
TGCATTCGCCGCCGGCCCCGAGCCCGGCCCGCCGCCTCAGGTCCAACTGCCCACCCGGAAGGTGATCGACTTGACGACCTCCGCGCCCAGCGCCGTGTTCAGCTTCTCCCGGATCTGGGGCGACAGGAACCGGTAGTCGTTGGCCAGCGACGAGGTCGCCACCTCCACCACCAGCCGGCCGCGCGAGACCGAGACGGCGCGGGTCTTGGCGGCCAGCTGCGCGCCGACCACCTCGGGCCACAGCACCACCGCCTTGTTCTCGCCGATCTTCTTGTCGAGCTCGAGGTCCTTCAGCACCCGGTCCAGGATGCCGCCCACCCGTTCGGGCCGTTTCCCGTTCTGCCCTTTAGCCATTACCCCACCAGTTTCCCGTTGTCCCGGTTACGCGCTACGTTCTACAATCTGCGCGCTTCGTTTTTCTGAATGGATACCCATCATCACAATTCACGTTTCACGATTCACGGATTGCGTATCACGGCTAGCGGCATCAGTAAAAGACCACCTCGTGCCCGGACAATCGCCCCTTGTCGTAACAGATCTTGGCCGAGAAGAGCTTCGTTCCGTTCAGCCACGGCATGAAGACGTGGTCGCCCTCCCACAGGTCGAGCTCGAGCAGTTTGGCATCATCGATCCACTCCAGACGGCCCTCGTCGCATTCGATCAACGAGCCGGCGAACTCACGGGCGACGAACACGAAGACGTACCAGTCCTCGACCTCGTCGAACGCCGGGAAGGTGATGAAGCCCTTCAGCTCGGGGTTGGCCAGCGCCAGCCCGCTCTCCTCCCTGACCTCGCGGATCACGCATTCCTCCGGCGTCTCGCCCGGGTGCATCTTGCCGCCCAGGCCGTTCCACTTGCCGTAGTGCATGTCGTCGGGCCGCGTGACGCGGTGCATCATCAGGGTCCTGCCGTCGCGCTTGATGTAGCAGAGCGTGGCCAGCTTCATGGTCTCTATTTTATCTTCATCCACAGATGACACAGATGGACACAGATGGACCCCAGCAGATCGGCGAGAAATAATGAGAATTATCCGTGAACATCTGTGGGCATCTGTGGATGCGGTTCCTCACCGTATCCGTTCCTCGACCGCGAACACCGAGTCGTGCGACAGCGCCAGGTAGGTGAAGCCGCCCTTGCCGTCGAACCGCACCGGCCGCTGGCCCAACGGCAGCACCAGGTCGAACCCCGGGCCGCGCCGGCCGTTGACCACGACATGCTGTTTCCCGTCGGCCCGGACCACCGTGGCGGCCGCCGCGCTGTCGGCCTTGACGGTATCGGCCGCGCCGGCCGCGGTCACCATGCCGTTGCGGACCGCGACCGGCCGGCCCTGCTCCCGCGCGCGGTAGGTCAGCACGCTGTCGGACTCGAACGCCAGCGAGTACCGCTCGACCATCTCGAACTGGCGCTGGGGCATTGTATCAAGCACCACCGTCATTTTGGGGCCGGTGCGCGCGATGTAGGCGACGTGCCGGCCGCCCGGGCTGAACACCGGCGGCCACAGCTCGTCGAACACCCAGCCGGCGCGGCCGTCCACCACCATGGTCCAGGCCTCGTCCTTGAGCGCGCCGTAGGCGAGGCGTTTCCCGTCCGGACCGAAAACCGGGGTGTCGTGCAGGATGCCATCGTACGGTGATTGGTCGACCCCATCCAGCACAACGAAACGAAGTTTCGCGCGGCCGGCGGCATAGGCGTGGTGTTTGCCGTCCGGCGAGAACGACAGCGAGTTCTCGAGGATGCCGTCGTACCTGCGTTCCGCGGCGCCGTCGACCATCACGCGCTGCCTGCCGCTGTCGGCCGCGGCGTACATCAGATGCCGCCGGTCGGGGCTGATGGTCAGGCTGCCCGGGATCAGCGTGCCGGTATCGATCCGGCACAGGAACGTGGCCTTGACCTGGCGCCGCGGCCCGCACCCCGCGATGAGAAGGAGCGCCGTCAACCACAGAGCGCACAGAACGTTCATTCTGGCCTGGATAATCATAATATCTCCGTGGCCCCTGTGGTTGACCTCAAGCGGCCGTGACCCTGCCTGACTCGACCCGGAACTTCCTGATGGCGAACGATTCCGAGACGCCGTTGTCGTGGGCCGAGGCGATGAACACCTGGTGGCCGGGATCGAGCTGCTCCACCAGGTTGGCGCCGCGGGAGCCGTCCAGCTCGGCGAAGATCTCGTCCAGCAGCACCACCGGCTTCTCCTTGAGCTCCGCGGCCAGCAGGTCGGCCTCGGCCAATTTGAGCGCGATGGCCGCGCTGCGCTGCTGCCCCTGCGAGCCGAAGCTGCGGGCGCGCAGGCCGGCAATGGTGATCTCCAGGTCGTCGCGGTGCGGGCCGTACATGGTGGTGCCGCGCATCCGCTCGAACTGGGCGTTGTCGGCCAGGGCCCGCTGCCAGGCCGTCTCGTAGGGCTCGCCCGGTTCGACCTGGCAGGAGTAGTGGTAGCGCAGGCCCAGCCGCTCCGCGCCGCCCGCGATCCTGGCGTAGCGGCCGCCCGCCAGTTCCTTCAGCCCGTCGATCACCGCCAGCCTTTTCTTGACGATGCGCAGGCCGCTGCCGCAGAGCTGCCGGTTCCAGGCGTCGAGCGACTCGCCCTGCGAGCGGCCGTCGCGCCAGTCCAGCAGCAGCCGGTTGCGCTGCTGCAGCACCCGCCGGTAGTCCTGCAGGTCGGCCAGGTAGGCCTTCGAGAACTGCGAGATCGCCAGGTCCAAAAAGCGCCGCCGCACCGCCGGCCCGGCCTTGCACAGCTCGTCGTCCTCGGGCGACAGGCTGACCACCGGCATCCGGCCGATCAGCTCGGACAGCTTCTGCTGCACCTCGCCGTTGATCTTCAGCCGCTTCTCGGCCTTGTCGTAGCCGACCTCGACGGACAGCGGGCCCTGCGATGATTCGGCCCGCCCCTCCAGCCGCAGCAGGCCGCGGTCGAAGCGGACCAGCTGCACGTCCTCGGCGTTGATCCGCATCGAGCGGCCGATGCACAGGTAGTACAGCGCCTCCAGCATGTTGGTCTTGCCCGCGCCGTTCGGCCCGATGAAGATGTTCTTGGACCGGTCGAATTCCAAGGAAAAATCATCGAGGTTCCTGAACCCGCTGCCGCTCAAGCTGGTTATGCGCATAACGCCACGGCTAAAAGGGGTATATCACGTAATACCATAAGATGTGCTTAACATGTAATTATACCACAATATATGGCTGAAAAGCAAAGGTTTTTTGCAGTTTTTTCGCATTGCAAGGCCATCATTTCCAACATGTT
>DATJQG010000259.1:0-5761 GCA_035506015.1 Candidatus Edwardsiibacteriota bacterium | reverse complement strand
TGGTGAACGCCCCGCTGGTGCTCTGGGCCCTGTTGCCGGAACCATCACGGGCGATGATCCGCACCAGGCAGTTGCCCGATGGGCTGTTGGGCACGGTCCAGCTGTATTGCGTTCCCGTCCCGGACCAGATCAGGCTCCACGTGGTTCCGCCGTCGCTCGAGTATTGCAGGGTGTCGACGGCCACGCCGACGTTGTCGCTCTGGTTCCAGTTGATCTGGAAATTGCTGCCGATACCCAGCACCTCGCCGCCGGTGGGCGCATTCAACTGCACCGTCGGCGAGACCGTATCCACGATGCCGAAGGAATTGTCGCTCTGGTCGCTGCTGGAGTTGCCGCTGGCGTCCCAGGCTTTGACCTTGATCCAGTAAGAAGATCCCGGCGTCATCGGTACCTGCCAGCTATGGGTCGTCTTGGGCGCACCGGAGTAGAGCAGCGTGAGATTGCCGCCGTCGAACAGCCACAGGGAATCACCGGCGACGCCGATGTTGTCGCCCTGGGTCCAGGTGACGTTCTGCGAAGTCCCCACCGGCCACTGCTCGCCGCCGTTGGGCGAGGTCACTGCCACCGTCGGCGCGTCGATGTCGCGGATGGTGAAGTCGGCGTCGCTGATGTCCGAGGCCACGTTGCCGGGGTTCTCCACCGCGATCACCTTGATCCGGCAATGATTGGACGGCGTGTTGGGTACGGTCCAGTTGACCAGCGTCGCCGCGGCCCCGCCCCAGATCAACGACCAGGTGCTGCCGCCGTCCAGCGAGATCAACAGCGTATCGCTGGTGACGTTGGCGCTCTGCGTCCAGGTGACATTGGTGTTGTCGCCCGGCGCGTAACTCTGGCCGCCATTGGGCGAGGTCACCGTGATATTGATGCTGCTGGCGGTGATGGTGAAGTTGTTGTCGCTGGCGTCCTCGGCCCGGTTGCCGTAGCCGTCGTACGCCACCACCTTGACCTTGCAGGTGGTCGAGGGCGGGTTGGGCACGGACCAGATGTAGCTGGTGTTCGCGGTGTCGCCCCAGACCGGCGACCAGCTGCTCCCGCCATCGGTGGAATAGTAGAGGCTGTCCCTGACCACGCCGAAGTTATCGTTCTGCTCCCAGGTCACCAGATGGGAGGACAGCGCCTGCCAACTGATGCCGCTGGCGCTGGGCGCCGTCAGCAGGACGGCCGGCCCGCTGGGGTCGCTGATGGTGAAGCCCGATGCCACCTCGGCCTTGTTGCCCGAACCGTCGATCGCCACCACTTTGATCCCGGCATACCTGGAGAACGCGTTGGGCAGGGTCCAGGAGTAGCTGGTCGTGGCCGCGATCTTCGTGATGTAGTTCCAGGATGCGCCTCCGTCCAGCGAGTACAGCAGGCTGTCGAAGGCCACGCCGACGTTGTCGCTCTGGGTCCATTGGATGTTGTGCGTCGACTGCAGCTGCCACACATCCGACGGCTGCGGCGCCACGATCGTCACCATCGATGGCTTGACGGTATCGGCGATGGTGAAATTGGCATCGCTTTGGTCCACCCGCCAGTTGCCGGTCGAATCCCAGGCCTTGACCCGGATGCGGCATTGGGTGGATGGCGTGTTGGGCACCGACCATAGCATTGAGCCGTTATCCGGAGCGTGGGTTGCGATGAAGTTCCAACTGGAGCCGTCGTCCGTTGAGTAGCCCACCGAGTCCCCGGCCACGCCGACGTTGTCGGACGATGTCCAGTAGAGATTCTGTTGTGAACCGCAGTACCAGGTTTGGCCGCCGTTGGGCACGGTGACCGTCACCTGCGGCTTGGTGCTGTCCGCCATGGTGAAGAGGCCGCTGTAGATCCACGACGAATTGCCCGCGGCGTCCTGCAGCAACACCCGGATCCCGCATTGGCTCGTGCGGTACGCCGAAGGCCAGGACCAGGTGAACGTGTCGATCGGCGCCCCGTTATAAAGGCCGCTCGATGAGGCCCAGTTGTCCTTGGTGTACTGCAGCAGGACGTAGGTCACCCCGACGTTGTCGGACATGTTCCAGTGGAACTGGTAGGGCGTGCTGACGTAGTAGGTCTGCCCGCCGGTGGGGGACAGCACCGTGCCGGTGGGCTTGGTGGTGTCCACGATGCTGAAGTGGCTGTCGCTGAGGTCGCTGGTCTTGTTGCCGCTGCTGTCGATCACCACGACCTTGGCCAGGCAGTTGTCCGAGGCCACGTTGCTCGGCAGCCAGAAGCCGATGCTGGAGGTCACTCCGCCGCCAAAGACATGGGTCCAGCTGGTCCCGCCATCGGTGGAGTAATAGACCGAGTCCTCCTTGATGCCGGCATTGTCGCTCTGGGTAAAGGCGATAGTTTGGAAACTGCCGGTGGGCCAGCTTTCCCCGCCGTTGGGCGAGGTGATATGGGCCGTGGGCTTGGTGGTGTCGGCGATGGTGAAGGTGCCGCTGGTGCCGTATCCCACCAGATCAACGGAATCTCTGGCATAGACCCGGACCAGGCAATTGGTGGACTGTGTGTTTGGCACCGTCCAGATGCGGGACGTGGCCGGGGTGCCGGCCCAGATGAAGTTCCACGTGGCGCCGCCGTTGCTGGAATAGATCACGCTGTCCCGCTTGAACGCGCCGCTGTCGGTCTGCGTCCACTGGATGCTCTGGTTGGTGCCGCAATACCAGGTGGCGCCCGCCGTCGGGGCGGTGACGGCAACGCTGGGCGCCGAGTTGTCGTACTTGAGCAGCACCGAGTCGCGGTTGCCATTGCTGACATTGCCGGCGCTGTCCTCCATCCAGACGTAGCACCACTGGCCACCCGGGGTCGTGGCGCTGACCGCGATCGTGTCCAGGGAGCCGTTGTACGCGATGCTCAGGGCATGGGTCGTGTCATAGGGCCCGGTCGGCGATGACCCGATCTTGTAGAAGTACCGGTCGACGCCGCTGACCTCCGAGGGTTGCGCGAAGGTGACGGTGAAGGAGTTGGTCGAGGTCCAGCCCGACGGGGAGACGGCGATGCCCGACGGCTTGGCCGGCGCCACGTTGTCGAACCGCAGCTTCACCGAATCGTGCTTGGCCGCGGTCCAGCCGCAGTTGCCGGCGCTGTCGCGCTCCCAGACGTGCAGCCAGCGGCTGCCCTGCGTCCCCTGGTAAACGATGAACGGCGCGGTGCTCGACTTGATGTTGTTCGTATCGCTCAGGCCGGTCGGCGCGCTGCCCAGCTTGGCATAATGCCGGGCGATGGCGCTGCTGTCGAACGGCGCGGTGAACCGGATGGAGAACGATGAGTCGCTGCGCCAGGGCGAGGGGTTGGCCGAATCACCCTGCAACACGGTGACCTTTCCCGGCGAGATGGTGTCGTACCGTAGCACCACGAAGCCGCGGCTGCCGAAGCTGGTACAGCCGGCGCTGTCCTGCTCCCAAATGTACAGGCTGTCGTGGCTCTGCCGGGTGGTCTTGACCGTGAAGGGCGACCCGTTGAGCGCGGACGCCGTGGTGTCGAAGGTGGCGGTCGGCGCGGTGTGCAGCTTGTAGAGGTGCCGCCAGATCCCGCTGGAGTCGAACGGCGGGGTGACGCTGATCGTGAAGGACGAGTCCTTGGCCCAGGGCGATTGGCCGGTGCTGCCGTTGGCCGTGATGCTGGTGGGTCCAGGAGGGACCTGGGTGTCGATGCGGAACGTCCATACCGAGGAGTAGGGCGACCAGTTGTTCGAGACATCGGCCGCCCGCACCCGCCAGTACCACAGGCCGGTGGCCCGGGTGGTGGAATCGGCGTACTGGTTGATGCCGGTCACGGAATCGACGCTGGTCGTGAACAGGCTGTCACGGGCGGTGTACAGCCGGTACCGATAGCCGCCGCTGGCGCTCTCGTTCGACCAGGTGCGGGTGGGGCTGGTGTCGTTGGTCTTGGAGCCGTTGGCCGGCGAAAGCAGCGTCGGCGTGTTGGGCGGGGTGAAGTCAACGTACTGCATCACCCGCAGGCCGGCCGTGTTGAAGCTCTGGTAAATATACGTCGTGCCCGGTTTCCACGCCTGTCCGATCGTGCCGGTATAGCCCCGGTAGTACCCCAGCACGGTCGGGCTGGCCGGGGTGCTGATATCGTAGAGGATCATCCCCTTGGAGTTGCTCATGCAGCCGATACAGGCCTGATTGGAGGAAGAATCCACCGTGACCCACTTGGTGTCGCCCAGCGTCTCGTCGGACCAGACCAGGGCCGGGCTGGCCGGGTTCTTGACCTTGATGATGTAGAACCCGTTCGATCCCGCCACATAGGCGAACGAGTCCTTGACCGCTACCTTCTTGGCCAGGCCCGTGATGGCGTATTGTCCCAGCAGCGCGGGCGAGGCCGGGTTCTTGGTATTGATGATCCTCAGGCCGAAGGTGTCGGCCACGTATGCCAGGGTGTCGCTGGCGTCGACCGCCGCGCCGTAGGCCATGGTCGGGTAGTTGCCCAGCAGCGTTATGTTTGCCGGGTCCTTGATCTTGACGATGTTCAAGCCATTGGCGCCGGCGCAGAACGCCAGCGTGTCGTTGCTCATCGAAAAATGATGGCTGAGCGCCAGGTCGTACCACGCATAGCCGTTGCCCAGCGAATCGACCTGGGTGATGCTGCTCGCCGTTTTGATGTTGTAGACCTGCAGTCCGGAGCCGCTGCAGGCCAGGAATGCCAGGGTGTCGCCAACTACCCGGAGCTTCACGCTCAGGCAGTTCTTCGGCCTGGCGGTCTCCCCCAATAGGGTGGGGCTGGACAGCGTGCTGACGTCGATGATCTTCAGCCCGGCGCCGGCATTGGCCACATAGAGGCGGTTTGGGACGCTGCCATCGTAGGCCATACCCTGGCATTCCGAGGGATTGACTACGCACGAATCCCAAATGGGGTTGGCCGGCGTGGACATGCCCACCAGCTCCAGGCCGTCGTAATCGGCGACGTATGCCCGGTTGACGTCGGTGGCGATGTCAAGGCAGTTCGTGCAGTGGCCAGAGACCGTGTTGCGGTACAGCTGTGTGGGCGACGTCGGGGTCTTGACCTTGACCACCTCGTAGCCGTATGCCCCCTCGGTCAGATAGAGGAACGAATCCTTGATCGATATCCGGGAACTGGAGGTGTAGGGCTTGTAGGCCGAGATCCAGGTCGGGTTGGCCGGGTCCTTGACCTTGATGATCCGCAGGCTGTCGCTGCTCTCCAGATAGGCGAAGCTGTCCTTGACCACCACATCATAGGAGCTGCCGGTCATGATGACGCTGTCGCGCTTCACCGGGCTGGCCGGGTTGGAGATGTTGAGGATCATCAGGTCGCCGGCCGCCGAGCCCCGCGCCAGGTAGGCGAACGAGTCCTTGATGGCGATCCCCTGGGTTTGGCCGGTCGGCCAGTAATTGGCCAACAGTTGCACCGGGCTCGAGGGCGTGGTGGCGTTGATGACGTACCAGGTCGCCGCCGAGATCGAGCCGACGTAGATATAACCGCCCGAGGCCGCCAGCCGGTCGCAGCTGTACCCGGACGGGGCCGGCCAGGTGCCCGTGATGCCGGTGGGCAGGCCAGAGCTGACGTTGAGGATCACCACGCCGGCCAGGCCGCAGGCCACGTAGACGTAGTTGCCGTTCTTATAGATATCGACCGGTTCGCTCGGCAGCTGGATCTCCCTGGCCAAGGTCGGTGCCGTGATCGTGTTGACGTTCGTGAACCGCAAGTACAGGCCGCTGCCGCTGATCGTGTAATACGTGCCGCTGTAGTACATGGTGTCCACCGCGTGGCAGGGGCCGTAGCCCCAGATGCCGATGGTCTTGAGGTTCATCGAGTCGCTCTGGCCGAACGCGCCGCT
>DATJQG010000258.1:0-10004 GCA_035506015.1 Candidatus Edwardsiibacteriota bacterium | reverse complement strand
CACCTTCCAGCACATCAACCGCGACGAGAACATCGGCGGCACCAACGCCAAGGGCGAGAACTTCGAGGACCGCAAGCTGGTCGACCTGTACGCGCCGGCCACGGACAGCGCGGGGCGGGAGCTGGTCTCCCGCGGCCAGCTGGGCCAGATCCCGGTCTACCGGGTGGAGGTCAAGGGCAAGGTCAGCGACGTCGACTACCCCAAGAAGCTGTTCTGGGTGCGGCAGGACAATTTCCTGATGCTGAAGGAACAGGATTTCACCTCGTCCGGTACGCTGATGCAGACCTCGTACATGCTGAAGTACACCGAGATCGATGGCCACTACGTCCCGGTCAAGCAGCTGTTCATCGACGAGTTCGAGCAGGGCAACAAGACCGCGGTCGAGATCTCGGACATCTCCACCGCCAAGCTCGGCGACGAGCTGTTCACCAAGGCCTACCTCGAGAACCTTTCCAAGTGAGCGGACAGAGGATGAAGAGATACCATCGTCAAGCACGAACGGCGCTGTGGGCGGCGCTGCTGCTGCCCGCCGTCGCCGCGGCGCTGTCCGCGCAGACGCCGGTCGACGAGAACGCGCTGTTCGCCGACAGCGCCACGGTCGCGGCAACGCCGCCGCGGGCCGACTCGCAGCAGCTCAAGAACCCGGCCCAGCAGAAGACGGTCGGCCTCTCCGGCACGGTGACCAGCGCGGCCTTGGGATCGCTGGACCGCGGCTATTTCCTGCGCCAGGCGTCGTTCGGGCACACGGCACTGGCCACCTGGATCACCGGCGACGCCGACCTGGACATCCGGCTGCCGGGCGGGTGCAAGGCGTTCGCCGCGGTCGAGGCCACCTACCGGCCGATGGCGACCGAGAGCGCGTCCGGCAACGATTCCAACATCGCCTTCAGCCTGCCGGAGCTGTTCGTCGACGCCAATGTCCGCAACCGGGTGTATTTCCGCACGGGCAAGCAGGTGCTGCAGTGGGGCCGGTGCTATTTCTGGAACCCCACCGACCTGATCAACATCGAGCAGAAGCCCTTCATCGCCAAGATCGGCCTGCGCCAGGGCACCTACGGCGTCAAGCTGCACGCGCCTTTGGGGACCAAGTACAACCTCTACGGCTTCCTCGGCACCGCCCAGGCCACCCGGCCCGACCAGGTGTCCGGCGCGCTGAAGTTCGAGCTGCTGGCCGGCGCCACCGAGATGGCCGTCAGCGCCTGGGGCAAGCGGCACAACGACGCGGTCTACGGGTTCGACCTGTCCTCGCGGCTGGCGGGCGTGGACATCAGCGGCGAGCTGGGCCTGCACCGCCGCTACCGGCTGCGGACCATTTCGTTCGCCACCGGCGACACCGGCATCGAGTACAAGCCGTGGACGCCGCGGGCCTGCCTGGGCCTGAGCCGCTCGTTCCAGGTCGGCCAGATCAAGGACCGGCTGACGGCCGTGCTGGAGGGCTACTACAACCAGGTGGGCAGCACCGGCCGCACCATCGACCTGCCGCATGACCCGGCGTTCCTGACGTCGCTGCCGGCCGGCGTCAGCGTCGCCGATCTGCTGGTGGCCCGCGGCTACTACCAGCCCAACGACTATTCGCGCTGGTACGCGGCGTGGTTCGGCAGCCTGGCCCAGTTCATCGTCCCGGACCTGACGCTGACCATCAACGCCATCGCCAATCTCGACCAGGGCTGCGCCATCCTGACCACCGGCGTCAGCTACGCGACGCTCAACGACTTCAGCCTGGGGTTGTCGGTCAACAGCTACCTGGGGCCGGACAATACCGAGTACACGCTGCAGAACAACGGCGCGCAGGTCCAGCTGACGGCGGGCATCACCTTCTGACCCCGGATCCAAGCGAATGCAACGGACAGAGATATTCCGCATCGGCCTGCTGCTGGGTCTGCTGCTGGCGATCCGGGCTCAGGCGGTCGGTGCGCCCCCGCGCATTGACGAATATCGAACGTGGGTGCGGCAATTCATGGAGGCGCAAAAGGTGCCGGGCGCGGCCGTGGCGCTGGTCGGCCGCAACGGTATCCTCTGGAGCGAGGGCTTCGGCCAGCGTTCCCGACGGGACCACCGCCCGGTCGACAGCGCGACGCTGTTCTCCATCCAGTCGGTCTCGAAGACGATCACCGCCACCGCGGTGCTGCTGGCCGCGCAGGACGGGCTGGTCGACCTGGACGCGCCGATCACCCGCTATCTGCCGGACTTCACGGTCAACAGCGCGTTCGAGCGGCAACCCGAGCGGAAGATCACGCTGCGCCTGCTGCTGGGGCACGCCGCCGGACTGACCCACGAGCCGGCGGTCGGCAACAACTTCGATTGCCCGTTCCCCTCGTACCAGGCCCACGACCAAAGCATCCGCGACACCTGGCTGAAGTCGCCGGTCGGATCCCGCTACTCCTACTCCAATTGCGGATTCGACCTGGCGGCGCAGGCGCTCGAAAAGGCCAGCGGCATGCCGTTCGCGCAGTATGTCCGGACGCGCTTGTTCGCGCCGCTGGGCATGGCGTCCTCGACGCTCGATCCCGCAGCGGCGATGCGAAACAAGGACCGCGCCGAGGGCAGCATGTTCGGGCTGGACCGGCTGCCCTTCGCCATGCCGTTCCCGGGCGCGGGCAGCGCCTACGTCAGCGCCGGTGACCTGGCCAGGTTCGTGCGGTTCCACTTGGACATGGGCGCGGTCGATGGCCGGCAGGTCCTGAAACAGAAGTACCTGATCGACATGTACCGGCCGTTCATCACGCCGGACTACGCGCTGGGCGTGGCCATCGCCGGGAGCCGGGGCCGGTTCGCCCTCAACCATAACGGCGGCGGGTTCGGCTGGGGCGCCACCGTCACCTGGCTGCCGCAGTACGGCATCGGCTGTTTGATCCTGACCAACGCGCAGTACGCGCCGGGCCTGTACGAGCTGGGCCAGCGGATCCTGGACGACTGCGTCGCCACCGGTTTTGCGCAACAGGACACCCTGTTCCGGTTCGACCCGGTCAGCTCATTCGCGGCGCGCGCGCCACGGACAGAGGACGTTCCCAAACAGTGTCCCGGCGACTCGATCTTCAAACCGTCATGGAAACGGTATGCAGGGACCTACCGTCTGGCTTTCGGCCCGGGGTACGAATTCACGTGGTATGCAAGGATCGCGCGATGGTTGGGCTACCGGGTACAAAAAGTCCGGGTCACCGCTCAAGGGGACGGGTTGTTCATGACCTACGACAATGGCTCAACGTCCGAGGCGCCCCAAAGGCTGACGGAATACCTGCCGGGGCTGTTCTTCGCGCCGGACGGCGAGGCCCTGGATTTCCGCGGCGATTTCCCGGCCTACCGCAACATCAAGCTGGAGAAGTAAGGAACGATGGCCCGTACCAGCACCATTCTGACCGCTGCGATCCTCGCGCTCTGCATCACCAGCTCGCCGGTCCGCGCCTGCTCGACGTTCGAGCTGACCCGCGGGGACACCGTCCTGATCGGCCACAACCTGGACGAGTACGTCCCGGTGCCGGGGCTGGTCGTGGTCAACCCGCGCGGCACCGCCAAGCAGGGCATCGGCTGGTCGATGCTCAATCCGCTCGGCATGGTCACGCCGGCGTTCGGGTGGGTCAGTCGGTACGGCTCGGTGACCTACAACAACATGGGAAAAGAGTTCCCCGACGGCGGGATGAACGAGGCCGGCCTCTACGTCGGCGAGATGAACTATTATTTCACGGAGTATCCCAAAGACAAGGGATTGGTGCGCCTCTACCACAACCAGTGGGTCCAGTACCTGCTGGACAACTTCGCGACCGTGGACCAGGTGCTGGCCGACCTGTCGCGGGTGGTGCCGGACGGCCACAACCGATGGCAGTTCTTCGTGGCCGACGCCAGGGGGAACGCCGCGACGATCACGTTCTTCAAGGGCCAGGCCGTGATCAACACGGGCGATTCGCTGCCGGTCAAGGCGCTGTGCAACCGGCGCTACGCCCGCGAGATGGACACCCTGCGGCTGTACCAGTGCTTCGGCGGGGCCCGGGCCGTCGATTTCAGGGACACCAGCGACGACCGGCGGTTCGTCTGGGCGGCCAGCAGGCTCAGGGACCAGAACAGACGGATGCCGGCCCGCGAGTATGCGTTGGCCGTCCTGTGGCAGCTCGATCTGGGCAACAACAAGTGGTCGTTGGTCTATGATCTCAAGAACCTGCGCCTGTCGTTCGACACCGACCGGTCGCGCAAGGTCAAGGATATCGATCTCAAGGCGCTCGATCTGGCGCCGGCAGCGCAGGCCATGGTGCTCGACATCAACAGCGGCGCCGAAGGCGACGTGGCCAAGCTGCTCAAACCCTACAGCGAGGCCCTGCAGAAGGAATACGTCGCCAAGATGTGGGACGGCGTCGACTGCGGTTTCCTGGGCAACCTGCTGTTCAAGCCGGTGATGAAGGCCCGGATGGTCTCGGCCATCAGGGGCTTCGCCCCTTGTTCGAAATAGGAGATAGTCCCATGCCCAACGGCACGGCCGTCATCAGGTACTTCACCGGCACCGGCAACACCAAGCGGATCGCGGAGCGCATCGGCGCGGAACTGGCCGCGGCAGGGTTTTCCGCCGATGTCCGGCCGATAGCCGACGGCGCGTCCGTGGCGGCTGCCGACTGCTACGTGTTCTGCTCGCCGGTCTACGCGCTGGGTCTGCCGCGGGTCTTCAGGCGGTACCTCGCCAGTCTGCCCGCTCAGACGAAGGCGAAGCCTGCGATGCTGGTGGTGACGGCGGGCAACCCCGAGCACACCGGCTGGGCGCTGCGCCATGGACGGGAACTGCTCGATGTCCGCAACTACCGCGTATCCGTGTCCGAAGCGATCCACATGCCCGACAACTGGACGCCGTTCCTGCCGGCACCGTCGCAGGAGATCATCGCCCGCCGGCTGGCCGCGGGCGACGAGCTGGCGACGCGGTTGGCACGGGATTTCCTGACGGAGAACGAACGTCACCGGCCGTTCTCGCTGGCCGCGATGACGCCGATCGGTTCGTGGCTGGTGTACCAGGGGTTCCATGCCATGGGCGTCAATCACCTGTGGCACCTGTTCACGGCCACGAAGGCCTGCACGTCCTGCGGCCTGTGCGCGCGGATCTGCCCGCTCCAGGCGATCGCCATGGACGACGGCAGACCGCGCTGGACGAAGTCCTGCGAGCAGTGCTGCCGCTGTTTCAACCTCTGCCCGGCAAGGGCCATCGAGCAGCTCGACATCATCGGGCGCGGCAGCAAACGCGCGCGCTACCGCGAGCCCGGATTCCAACCGGAACAGAAAGGATGATCCCATGAAAGTGAAACTATCCGTCGGCCTGGTCCTGGGCGTGCTGCTGGCAGGCTTCGGCGCCTGGGGCGTCTTCGTGTCGAGCAACCCGGCCAAGTTCATCACGCTGTTCATCGGTTTATCGCTGATCCTGATGTCGTTCTGGCGCAACCGCCGGGCCACAGTGCTGCTGGGTCATGTGATCGTCGTCTGCGGCTGCTTCCTGATCACCTACGGCATCTACCTGCTGCCCTACGCCAAGCCCGACCTGGCGCACATCCTCGGGCTGCCGCTGTTCTGGGGCCTGTTCTGCCTGTTCGGCGGGATCTGCGCCATCTACCACGGCTTCTGCAACTGCGTGCGCTGCCCGGCGAAGCAATAGCGCCGGGTCGCGGGACGCCATCGCGCGGGACCAACCGATGAAAGACCTTTCATTGATATTGCTGATAGTTGCATGCCCGGCGCGGGAGATCATCGGCGGGCCCGGGCTGGAATTTTAGGTTTTACATAAGCGGTCATGAACGTATTGCAATGAAAAATAAACGCGCAGAATCAAAACCGCAACGGACGAGCCCGATGCGGCAAATCCTGCCGTACCTGTTGCTGGCCGCGGTGATCGCCGCGGTCTACGGCAGGACGCTCGCTTTCCAGCCGGTCGGCCTGGACGACGACAAGCTGATCGCACGTTCCGAGCAACTGGTCAAGCAGCCCGGCGGTTTCGCGCAACTGTTTCGATCCGATGTGTTCGGACAGCGTTCCGGCCCGCTGTTCTACCGGCCGCTGCTGGGAATGTCCTTTTACCTCGATGCCCAGTGGGGCGCGCCATGGATTGCGCGCCTGGCCAACCTGCTGATCCACCTGCTGGCGGTGTGGGCCGCGTATTATCTGATGATCGCGTTGGGCGCCCGGCCCCGCGCGGCGTTTCTGCTGGCCTGGCTGCTGGCGGCGCACCCGGCGCTGGCCCAGGCCGTGGCCTGGCTGCCCGGCCGCAACGATTCGCTGCTGGCGCTGTGCCTGTTGCTGGCGCTGATCGCGATCGAACGGCGGGCGGCAGCGGGCAAAGCGTGGTGGCTGGCCGCGGGCGCGGCGGCGTTCCTGCTGGCGCTGCTGGCGAAGGAATCGGCCCTGCTGTTCCCGCCGTTGGCCCTGTGGTTCGCGTGGCTGCGGTCGCCGAAAGAAAGTCGCAAACAAGATCTAATCGCCTGGGCCGTTGCCGTGGCGATCGCGGTGGCGATCTATTTCGCCCTGCGCTCGCTGGCCGGTCCTGCCGCGATGCCGTTCTCAGCAAGCGCGCAGACGGCCGCCCTGGGGATGCTCTCGTACCTGGGCAAGGCGCTGCTGCCGTTCCGTCTGGCGCTGGTCCCCGATGTCCGCGACGTCCAGCCGGCGCGGGGCATCGCGTCGATCATTGCGCTGGCGGCGGTGCTGGCGTTGGCGCGCAAACGGGACGCCCGGGGCGTGGCCTTCGGGATGGCGTGGCTGCTGGTCTTTCTGCTGCCGGGGCTGAGCGCTGGCACGTTCCTGGAGCACCGGCTGTATGTCCCGCTGATCGGCCTGGTCCTGGCCGCGGCGTGGCTCGACGTTGCCTGGTCAAGATGGGCGTTCGCGGGGCCCATGTTGTTCTCGGCGTTGTGCTTCATCCGGGTTGGCGATTTCCGCGACCCCGGGACCGCGTGGCCCCGGGCGGTGCTGGCCTCGCCGCACTCGGCGCTGGCGCACAACCAATACGGACTGTCGCTGTCGCGCGCCGGCAGCGTTTCCGCGGCGCGGCGGGAGTACCAAAGCGCGGCTACGCTGGACCCGGGGCTGCCACATGTCTGGTACAACCTGGGGACGGCATGTCTGCGCCAGGCGGATTACCCCGCGGCAGCGGCGGCGCTGGAACGAGCCCTGCAGGCCGATCCGCAACAGGCGCTCGCCAGGTACAACCTGGGTCTGGCCGACGAAGGGCTCAAACGCTATCCCGACGCCGAGCGTTGCTACCGCGACGAGATCGGCCGCGACCCGTCGTGCCAGCCGGCGTACGTCAGCCTGGGCGCGCTGCAGCAGGAGCGGGGGCAATTAAAAGAAGCCGAGCAGTCCTATTTTAAAGCACTGCAGTCGGGGCCAGACAATGCGGACGTCCACGTCAACCTCGGCGCGCTGTACCTGGCCCAGCGGCGGTACGCCGAGGCCGAACCGCAGTGCCGGCGCGCCGTCGAGCTCGATCCCGGCAACTGGCGGGGCTGGGTCAACTACGGGCAGTATTTTTTGGCGCGGGGCGACCGCGGCAGGGCGGGGCAGTGCTTCGAACGGGCCTCGAGCATCGATCCCCAGATACGGCCGTTGCTGGCCACGCGGGGGTGGATCAAGGACCGATAGCCGTTCCTAAAATCACGGTCATTTCCCGGGTCCCGCGCCCTTGGCCGCGGGATTTTTATTGATATTTTTCTTGCTTTAAGGCCTTACTTGATATAGAATTAATTGCTATAGGCCAAGGTCCCACCCCGCCAAGCAGGAGGTATTCCCATGCCCGCCAAGAAGAAGGTCATCGCCCGGCCCAAGGCCGTTCTGGCCGCACCCCCTCCCAGGGCGCCGCGGCCGGGCGGGCTGTTGCCCACGGCCAAGAGCGAGCTCTCCAACCTCAAGATGAAGCTCAAGGTGCTGCAGCGCATCAACGAGATCGCGGCCAGCACCTTCGACGGGCACGCCCTGCTGGACCGCGCCATGGACCTGGTGACGGAGATCGCGCCGTCCGAGGCCGGCTCGCTGCTGCTGTTGTCGCCCAGCCGCGCCGCGCTGCGGTTCACGGTGGTCAAGGGCGCGGCCACGCTCAAGCTGGAGGGCACCGAGCTGCCGGTCGGCCAGGGCATCGCCGGCTGGGTGGCCAAGACCGGCATCCCGCTGATCGTCAACGACGTCGAGCACGAGCCCAAGTGGAAGCGCGAGATCGCCCAGAAGATCGACTACCGCACCCGCAACATCCTGTGCGTGCCGCTCAAGAACCGCTCCGAGGTGATCGGCGTGATCGAGCTGATCAACAAGCTGCGGGACGAGGACTACAACGACGACGACCTGGAGATCATCGAGCTGCTGGGCGGGCACCTCTCGACCCTGATCGAGAACAACCGGCTCTACAACGAGGCCCGCGAGAAGGTGGAGCGGATCTCGGCCATGGCCCAGACCTCGGCCCAGATCTCGTCGTCGCTCAGCGTCAAGCGGGTGCTGGAGAACGTGATGCAGGTGGCCAAGGACGTGATCGACGCCGAGGCCTCCTCGATCTTCATGTACAGCGAGGAGAAGCACGACTTCTTCTTCGAGGTGGCCACCGGCCAGGCCGGCGACGCCGTCAAGGAGATCCGCGTGCCGTGGGGCAAGGGGATGGTGGGCTGGGCCGCCGAGAACATGCAGACCCTGCTGGTGCCGGACGTCACCCAGGACCCGCGCTTCTACTCCAAGGTCGACGAGAAGTCGAAGTTCCAGACCCGCAACGCCATCACCGTGCCGCTCAAGCCCAAGGACAAGCTGATCGGCGTGGCCCAGGTGCTCAACAAGAAGGGCGGCACCTTCACGCCCGAGGACGTCGAGCTGTTCGAGACGCTGTCGCGCCAGGCGGCCGTGGCCATCGAGAACGCCAGCCTCTACACCGACCTGGAGGAGATGTTCCGCAGCTCGATCCGCACCGTGGTCAGCCTGATCGACGCCAAGGACGACTACACCGCCGGCCACTCCTCGCGCGTCACGAAATACGCGCTGATGATCGCCGACCAGATCGGCTACTCGCCCGAGGACAGGAAACGGCTGGAGCTGGGCGCCCTGCTGCACGACGTCGGCAAGATCGGCATGCCCGACGCCATCCTCAAGAAGCCCTCGGGCCTGACCGACGAGGAGTTCACCATCGTCAAGAACCACCCGGTGAAGGGCGCCGAGGCGCTGGCGCCGATCAAGCAGATGAAGGAGATCATCCCGCTGGTGCGCGGCCATCACGAGCGGCTGGACGGCCGCGGCTACCCCGACAAGCTGGCCGGCGACGCCATCACGCCCGACGCGCAGATCGTCTGCATCGCCGACGCCTACGACGCCATGAACTCGGACCGGCCCTACCGCAAAGGGCTGGGGATGGCCGAGTCGGTGGCGCGGCTGCGCAAGGACGCCGGCACCCAGTTCAACAGCAAGATGGTCGAGGCCTTCGTCAAGGGGCTGGAGCGGGAGGCGGGCCAATGAGGAACGTCCTCAGGGACAAGAAGATCCGCAACGGCTTCCTGGTGGGGCTGGCCATCACCGCCGTGATCTTCACCGTGTCGATGGTCGGCCAGCTGCGCGGGCGCGACCCGTTCCAGGCATTGGAGCTGAAGACCTACGACCTGCGGTACTTCCTCTGCATGGGCTCGCCCGGCGAGCAGGACATCAACGACATCGTGATCGTGGACATCGACGAGGCCTCGCTGGCCCAGCTGGGGCGGTTCTACAACTGGCCGCGGCTCTACCACGCCAAGCTGCTGGACTACGTCCGCTCGGGCGGCGCGGCGGCGGTGACCTACGACATCTTCTTCACCGAGACCGACAGCATGAAGCCCGAGATGGTGCAGATGTTCGAGGACGTCAAGTCCGACCAGGTGCGCACGTTCCTGGCCGACTCGCTGCACCTGCCCAAGGCCGGGCAGCTGACGGCACCGGTGATCCGGGGCGTGATGCGCAACTGGGGTTACGACCAGACCTTCGGCGAGGTGGCCCGGGCCTCGGGCGGCGCCTATTTCCCGATGATCTTCAACACCGGCGCGCTGCGG
>DATJQG010000257.1:0-6747 GCA_035506015.1 Candidatus Edwardsiibacteriota bacterium | reverse complement strand
TTGCTCTGGTCTGCGTAGTTCATACGCACACAAACGGGATCGCCAAAGATGCGTATAGGTTTGTTTCTCGCGTTGCTGTTCTGTTCACTCAACAGTGCCCTGGCGCAGGACCCGCTGATCGCCAGGGTGCAGCAGCGGCTGGACGAGCAGCATGTCAAGCAAGCCAAGGCCAGCTACAACTATATCGCCACCACCCTGGTCTACAAACTGGACAAGCAGGGCAATATCGAGCAGGCGGACACCTTCCGCAACTGGCAGCGATTTGTCAACGGCGCGCAAGTTACCGATTCGCTGCTCTACTCCAGCGATCCCAAGGAGCGGGACAAGAAGGGCAAGAAGGAAAGCAAGCACTCCGAGTCGGTGGCGATGCCCAAGCTGACCGACCCCGCGATGGACTGCGCAGTCGGGCCAGCCGTCGATGGGCTGGCCGCGGTCAGCTTCAAGCCCAGGAAACCCAAGGGCGGCGACATCGCGGGCGAGCTGTCCGTCGAACCGTCCACGGGCGCGCTCCGGAAGTCCTCGTTCTACATGCCCAAGATGAAGTGGCCGGTCAAGGAATTCTCGATGAGGATGGACTGGACCGAGGTCAACGGCGTCCTGATCCCCTCATATATCTGGATGCAGGCCGCGTGGAACGCCATCATCACCTCGGGCCGGATCAGGGTCGAGACCACGATCTCGGACATCAAGGTAGACTAGAAGACTACAAGACTAACAGAAGAGCCCCGCGCCATGCGGGGCTCTTCGTGTGACACGAAAAGTCATTTCAACTCGCCAGGCGACAGCGACAGGAACAGGCCGACCAGGAACGGGTCGAATTGGCTGCCCGAGGACTGGCGCAGGCGCTCGGCGGCCTCGGGGTGGGAGAAGGCCTTGCGGTAGGGCCGGTCGGCGGTCATGGCCTCGTAGGCGTCGGCGATGGCGATGATCCGGGCCTCCACGGGGATGTCCTCGCCCGTGGTCCCCCTGGGGTAGCCGCCGCCGTCCCAGTGCTCGTGGTGCGCGGCGATGATGTGCGACACGTCCTTGAGCATCTCCACCTGCTCCACCAGCCGGCCGCCGATCTCGGTGTGCTGCTTGACCTCGGCGTACTCGTCGCCGGTCAGCGCCGCGGCCTTGGTCAGCAGCAGGTCGCTGATGCCGATCTTGCCGATGTCGTGCAGCAGCGCCGCGTACTCCAGGTGCTTCATGCTCTTCTCGGCCAGGCCCAGCTTGCGCCCGATGGCCAGCGCCAGCCGCCGCACCTGCTCGGAGTGGCCGCGGGTGTAGCTGTCCTTGGCGTCCATCGCGGCGGTGATGGCCCGGATGGTGTCGCTGTAGGCGTGCTCCAGCTCCTCGTTGGCCAGCGCCAGGTCGGCGGTGCGCTCGGCCACCCGGCGCTCCAGCTCCTCGTTGTAGCGCACCAGGGCCTCCTGGGCTTTCCTGCGTTCGGTGATGTCCTCGGCGATGGCCAGGATGCCCCAGGGCGTGCGGAAGATGCGGGACTGGTAGAAGCGGTCGTCGAACACGCCCTCGACCTGCTGGGTCTGCCCGGTCTCCAGCACGGTGATGTAGGCCTGGTAGGTGTTCGAGGACCGCAGCTTGGGGAAGACCTCCAGCAGCGGCTTGCCCTCCAGCTGGGCGATCGGCCGGTCCACCAGCGCGGCGTAGGCCGCGTTGCAGTAGAACAGCGTCATGTCCTCGCGCAGCGCCAGGGTCGGGGTCTGGATGCTGTCGAGCAGCAGGCGGTGCTTGACCTCGCTCTCCACCAGGGCCTTCTCGGCCCGCTTGCGCTCCAGCACGTTGTTGACGGTGGCGGGCAGCACGATCAGGTAGTTGCGCTCGGGGTCCTTGATCAGGTAATCGTAGGCGCCCTGGCGCATGGCGTTGACGGCCACCTTCTCGTCGCCGCTGCCGGTGATGAAGATGGCCGGCATGTCACCGATCGAGCTCAGCACCTCCAGGCCGGTGCCGTCGGGCAGGTTGTAGTCCAGCATCACCAGGTCGTAACGGCATGCCAGCACCTTCTGCCGGGCCTCGGCGATGGACGTGGCGGTGTCAACATCGTATGGCAGCTGCTCGCGCTGGATGAAGCGCTGCACGGCCAGCCGGTCGATCTCGTCGTCGTCCAGCAGCAGGATCCGGATGCGCTTGTTCTCCATGGTGGACCCTCCGTTCGACGTTCACCGTTGAGCGTTCATCGTCTCAGGGCAGCTCGCTCAGCGTCCAGTAGAGGTTCAGCACCTTGACCGCCTCCACGAACTTCTCGAACTCCACCGGCTTGATGATGTAGCCGGCCACCGACAGCTTGAAGCTCTCCACCCGGTCGCACTCCTCCTTGGAGGTGGTCAGCACGATCACCGGGATCTTCTTGAGCTGCTCGTCCGCCTTCAGCTCCTTCAGGCACTCGATGCCGTTCATCACCGGCATGTTGAGGTCCAGCAGGATGATGCCCGGGGTGGGGTACTTCTGCAGGTCGGCGTAGGCGCCCTGGTGGCGCAGGCAGGCCAGCGCCTCCCGGCCGTTGGGCACGGTCGACAACGGGTTGACGATGTTGTTGCGCTTGAAGGCGCGCTGCACGGTCATCACGTCGACCTGGTCGTCCTCGACCAGCAGGATGGGGATGTTGTCCCGCATGGCGGTGCTCCTCGTGGTCGGTTGCCGTTGGGGCGCGGGGGACGGCTCACTGCCGGTGGCTGCCGTCGACCGAGCGGTCGGGATCGGGCCGCAGGCCCTTGGGGACGGTGAAGAAGAACGCGGCGCCCTGGCCGGGGACGGATTCCACCCGCACCGCGCCGCCGTAGAGCTCGACGGTCTTCTTGACGATGGTCAGGCCGATGCCGGTGGACTCCACCTCGTCGCGCGGCTTGAGGGTCTGGAAGATCTTGAAGATCCGCTCGAAGTGGGCCGGCTCGATGCCGACGCCGTCGTCGCGCACGCAGAACTCCCAGAACCCCTCCAGCTCGCGGCAGGAAACGGTGACCTCGCCCCGCGGCTTGCCCAGGTGCTTGAGGGCGTTGGAGCAGAGGTTCTGCACCAGCTGCTCGAAGTGGGTGCGGTCGTAGACGATGGCCGGCAGCCGGCCCTCGATCCGCAGCGCGATCTGGGGCGGCGGCGCCAGGGCGTCGATCACCTGGCCGGCCGCCTCGTGGCTGTCGAAGGCCGTCAGCACCGGTTTGACCCGGCCCAGCCGCGAGTAGGCCAGGATGCCCTCGATCAGGTTGTGCATCCGCTTGGTGCGCTGCAGCAGCAGCTGGAGCTGGTCGCGGCCCTGCTGGTCGATCTTGTCGGCGTAGTCCTCGGCCAGCCAGCCGGCCAGCGAGGAGATGGCGCGCAGCGGTGCCTTGAGGTCGTGCGACACGATATAGGCGAAGTCGGCCAGCTCGGTGTTGGCCTTCTTGAGGTCGGCCAGCAGCGCCTCGCGCACCTGTTCGTAGTACTTGTTCTGGGAGACGTCGCTGATGGCGCCGAACACCGTGATGGCGCCGGTCTCGGGGTGCCGCTCGACGCGGCCGCTGTCGCGCACCCAGACCACCTCGCCGTCGGCCCGCACCAGCCGGTACTCCACCTCGCTGTCGATGCCCCGCAGGAAGCGCTCGACCTGGGCGGCGGCCGCGGCCCGGTCGTCGGGGTGGATGACGTGGGCGGGCCAGAAGCTCCAGTCGGTCAGGAACCGCTGGAAGGGGTAGCCGGTGAGCTGGGCCACGTTGGGCGACATGTAGGCGTTGACCGGCCGGCCGTCCCGGTCGAACTCGGTCATGTAGATGTGGTCGCTGATCGACGAGATCACCCGGCGGAAGTTCTCCTCGCTGCGGCGCAGCCGGTCATGGTCCCGCTTGCGCTCGACCGCGCTGGCGATCTGCTGCGAGACGAAGGTCAGGATCCCCTTCTCCTGGTCGGTGAAGCGCACGGCCTCGGTGTAGTTCTGCACGGCCAGCACGCCCAGCACCTGGCCCCGCAGCTTGAGCGGCACGCCCAGCCAGTCCAGGCACTCGGTGCCCAGCATCTCCAGGTCGCCGGCTTCGGCCAGCAGCTCGATGTTCTCCTGGCAGGCCAGCAGCGGCTGGCCGGTGCGGATGACGTGGTCGGTCAGGCCGCGGCCCAGCGGGCGGGGCGGGGGCGCGGTGCCGTTCTGGTCGATGTAGTAGGGAAAACTGACGGTGCCGCTGGCGGCGTCGTACTGGGCGATGAACAGGTTCTTGGCGTACATCAGCTCGTCGATGATGCCGTGGATGCCGCGGTAGAGCTCGGGCAGGTCGGCGGTGGCGCTGGTCAGCTCCGAGATGCGGTAGAGCGCCGACTGCAGCTTCTCGGCCTCCTTGCGGGCCGAGATGTCGGTGTGGTTGGCCACCAGCCCCATGATGGCGCCGTCGGCGTCCTTGATGGCGTCGGCCCGCAGCGCCACCGACAGCGTCCGGCCCTGCTTGGTCTGCATCACCACCTCGCCGTGCCAAGCGCCGCCGCCCCGGATGGTGTCCAGCACCCGCTGGCCGACGGCGGGGTCGAGGTACAACGCCTGGTAGCCCCCGGCCCGGTTGATGTCGCTGAGGGTGAAGCGGAACAGGTCGTAGAACGCCTTGTTGCTGAAGATGTACTTGCCGTCGGGGCCGGCCACGATCATGGCGTCGCTGGAGCTGCGCACCGCCTTGGAGATCCGCAGCAGCTCCTGCTCGGCCCGCTGGCGCTGGGCGATCTCGTTCTGCAGCGCGGCGTTGGACTTGGCCAGCGTCTCGTTGTTGACGCTGATCAGGTCCTCCTCGGTCTCCATCACGCCGGCGTAATAGGAGACCATCACCGTCTCCAGCAGCAGGCTGGCCAGGAAGTAGACGGTGACGGGCAGCGAGTAGTACCCGCGGACCGCGCCGGCGGCGTTGAGGAAGGCGATCGCCAGGATCGTGAGGTACAGCAGGCCGATCCACAGCCAGCCGCCGCGCCGGCCGAACAGGAAGAAGGCCGTCACCGGGAAGAAATAGGACCAGACGATGCTGTAGACGCCGGCGATGCCGCTGGCATAGAGGAACACCACCAGCAGGAACAGCCCGGCCGTGCCGACGGCGCTGGACATCATCACGCGGCGGAGCCGCCGCAGCAGCAGCAGGTTGGCCAGCAGCATCGCCGCCGTCGCCAGGTCGACGCTGCCGACCAGCCAGCGCGACTGGGCCAGCCGCAGCGTCCCGATCCCCAGCAGGAACAGGATGCCGAACAGCGATAGGGCGTTGGTGAACTTGACCCGGCGCATCATGGCGCGGGGCGTGTCGGCGGGAAAACCGCCGCCGATGAAACTGTCCCAGAGGGATCGCATCAGTGCACGGCGCCTCAGTTCAGGAACCGGACCTCGGTCACGGAGCTGTTGACCACGAACACCTTCTCGGCGTTGGAGTTCGTATCGGCCGGGAACAGGAAAAAGCCCTTGCGGTTGGGCATGTAGACCTCGGCCACGCCCACCAGCACCTCGCCGTCCTTGAACAGCACGTGCATCTTCTTGCCCAGGATCTTCTGCGCCGGGTCGTACTCCTTGCGCTCGTCGTAGGCGGCCTGCCCGGCGAAGTCCTTGACGAAGAACACGGCCTTGATCAGGTTGAGGCGGACCTCGATGGTGGTGGCGCGGTCGTCCACCGGGTTGATGTGGAAGCTGTCCTTGGTCGCGGAGAAATCCAGGGTGTAGCCCTTGACCACGTAGCCGTCGAGGTAGCGGACGACCAGCTTGTTCTCTTTCATGGCGTCATCCTTGCGTGCAAGGGGAACGGATCTGATTGCCTCAGCCCAGCCGCTGCCGCTTGTGGAGGTATTGCAGCAGGGCCTGGTCGAACGGGGTGTCGGTGGCCAGGGGCACGTAGTCGATCAAGTGCTGGCGGCACTCGCGGCCCAGCCGCTCCCGCCATTCCCGCACCCGGCCGCGGTATCCTTCGGCCACGGCCCGGGGCGACAGCTGCAGCGCCTCGCCGCTCTCCATGTCCTGGAACGTGGCCTCGGCGGGGAACCCGAACTCGATCTCCTGGCGGTCCAGCAGGTGGAACACCAGCACCTCGTGCTTGAGGTGGCGGAAGTGCTGGAGCGAGGCCAGCACGTCCTGCCAGCCGTCCCACAGGTCGGAGACCAGGATGATCAGGCCGCGGCGCCGGATGCGGCCGGCCAGCTCGGTGAAGATGCGGTGGAACGAGGTGCGGCCGCCGGGGCGGGCGCCGTCCAGCGCCTCCAGCAGCAGGTTCCAGTGGGAGCGGCGGGAGCGGGGCGGCAGGTAGCGGCGGACGCGGTCGTCGAACAGGGCCAGGCCGGCGGCGTCGTGCTGCGACAGCAGCAAAAAGGCCAGGGCCGCGGCCAGGCAGCCGCCGTACTCCAGCTTGGTCTGGGCGCCGCCGTGGGAATAGCCCATCGAGGCCGAGGTGTCCAGCAGCAGGTAGGCCTTGAGGTTGGTCTCCTCCTCGAATTCCTTGACGTAGTAGCGGTCGGACCTGGCCAGCGCCTTCCAGTCCAGCCGCTTGAGCTCGTCGCCCGGCATGTAGGGCCGGTACTCGGCGAACTCCACGGAGAAGCCGTGGTACGGGCTCTTGTGCAGGCCGGTCAAAAAGCCCTCCACCACCAGCCGGGCCTTGAGGTCCAGCCGCTTGATGCGGGCGATCAGCTCCGGCGATAGCGACTGCTGGACGGGCATGGACGGCCTATTTAAATAATACGTATAGACCTAATTAAATATCATGGGAATGGGCACGGACGTCAGCGGCCGTCCTCGCGGCTCGCGGCGGGTCGGGACGCGCCGTGGCGGGTCCG
>DATJQG010000256.1:0-7867 GCA_035506015.1 Candidatus Edwardsiibacteriota bacterium | reverse complement strand
TCGCGGTGACGCGCCGCATCCCCAACCTGACATTCACGATGAAGGGCACGTCGACCGAGGCGGCGTTCGCCGGCGGCGACGAGCTGGTGATGAAGATCAAGCCCACCGGCGTCGACCAGGTCCGGATCGCCCTCAAGGTCTGGAACAACCGCCAGATCAAGCAGTGCGTCTACAACGTGATGGCGGCCGTGGGCCAGTCCGGGGAGATCAACGTCTCCTCGACGATGGAGGACTTCACCCTGGACTGGGACAGCGGCACGGGCAAGTACGACAAGGAGATCGAACCGGCCGGCATCGACAGCCAGGCGGTGGGCGGCAAGTAGCGGCGCCGCCGTTCGCGACGCCAAGGCACTGACCATGGACCGCATCATCGCCCATGTCGACATGGACTCGTTCTTCACGGCGGTCGAGGTGCTGGACAACCCCGCGCTGGCCGGACGGCCGGTGATCGTGGGCGCCGACCCCAAGGGCGGCAAGGGGCGCGGCGTGGTCTCGGCTGCCTCCTACGAGGCCCGCAGGTACGGGGTGCATTCGGCGATGCCGATCTCGCAGGCCTACCGGCTGTGCCCGCGCGGCGTGTTCCTGCCCGGCCGGATGCGGCGCTACGGCGAGCTGTCGCGGCGGGTAATGGCGGTGCTGGGGACCTTCACGCCGCTGGTGGAACAGGTCTCGGTCGACGAGGCGTTCCTGGACCTGTCCGGCTGCCGGCGGCTGCTGGGCCAGCCCCGCGAGATGGGACTGGCGATCAAGCGCGCCATCCGCCAGCGCACGGCGCTGACCGCCTCGGTCGGCATCGGCCCCAACAAGCTGGTGGCCAAGATCGCCTCCGACCTGGAGAAGCCCGACGGCCTGGTGGTGGTCGAGCCGCAGCGCGCCGCGCTCTTCCTGCGCGACCTGCCGATCCGGCGGCTGTGGGGGGTGGGGCCCAAGACCGAACAGCAGCTGGCCGCGCTGGGGGTCCGCACCATCGGCGACCTGGCTGACCTGCCCGAGGGGGCGCTGGAACGGCGCTACGGCGAGTACGGCCGCGACCTGCGGTCGCGGGCCCGCGGGATCGACGACGATCCGGTGAGCCTGGAGCGCGAGGAGAAATCGCTGGGGCGCGAGACCACCTTCGACCAGGACACCGCCGACCGCCGCCTGATCGCGGCCACACTGCTGGAGCTGTGCGACGAGGTGGCGGCGCGGCTGCGGCGCCACGGGCTGGCGGGCCGGACGGTGACGCTCAAGCTGCGCTACCAGGGCTTCGAGACCCACACCTGCCGCCGCACGCTGGCCTCGGCGCTGGACGAGACCACCGCGCTGTACGCGGCGGCCACCCAGCTGTGGGGCGACAATCATCAACCGGGGCGCAAGGTGCGGCTGATCGGGGTCAGCGTGTCCAACTTCGCACCGGGCGGCGAGCAGACCGGGTTGTTCGACCAGCCGCCGGCCGACCGCCGCCGGCGGGCCAGCGTCGAGCGGGCGGTCGATGCGGTGCGCTCCAAGTTCGGGGAACGGGCGCTGGTGCGGGCCGGCGTGCTGGGCGGCGACCGGGAATGACCCAATAATCACGAACGACCGGAACGATATGGATGAGCGACGGATCACGATCCTGGTGATCGACGACGACGAGGTGGACCGCCGCGCCATCACGCGGTACATCCAGGCGCAGCGCCTGCCGTACCAGGCGACCATGGCCGGATCGCTGGCCGAGGCCCGGGAGCTGCTGTCCCGCCAGACCTTCGACGTGATCCTGACCGATTACCTGCTGGCGGACGGCACCGGGCTGGAGGTGATGCCGGCGGCCGCGGCCACCCCGGTGATCATGATCACCGGCCGGGGCGACGAGGCGATCGCGGCGGCGGCCCTGCGGCAGGGCGCCTATGATTACATCATCAAGGACGCCGACCGCCATTACCTGACGATCCTGACCGGTGCGATCAATAACACGCTGCTGCGGCGCCGCGCCGAACTGGCGGTGGCCGAGAGCGAGCGCCGTTACCGCCAGCTGCTGGAGCATCTGCCGCTGGGCGTCTACCAGACCACGCTCGACGGCCGGGTGATCTACGCCAACGCGGCGCTGCTGCGGATGCTGGAGTACGACAGCTTCGAGCAGCTGGCCCAGCTGCGGCTGGGTCCGGACAACTACCCGCCGGGCTACTCGCGCCAGCAGTTCCTCGACCGGATGCTGCGCGACGGGCAGGTGGTGGGGCTGGAGGCCCGGTGGCGCACCCGCACCGGGCGGACGCTGCACATCAGCGAGAGCGCCACCACGGTCAAGGCCCAGGACGGCAGCGTGCTGTACTTCGAGGGGCTGGTCGAGGACATCACCGCCCGCACCATCGCCGAGCAGAAGGAGCGGCAGTACCTGCGGGAGCTGTCGATCCTGTACGAGACCACCTCGTTGATCAACTCGCTGGAGTCGGTCGATGCCATCTGCCAGTACCTGGGCGAGATGATCCACGAGCTGGCCGGCGACCCCTGCGTGCTGATCTACCGGGCCGACCCCGAAAGCGGCGCCCTCCGGATCAGCAACAGCTGGGGGTTCGAGCAGCATGTGGCCGCCATCAAGGACCGGCTGGGCGCCGACCCGCGGTCGCTGTCCTTCGGCGCCGCCGCCATGCCACGCGACCGCGTCCAGACCTACACCAGCGGCCGCCTGGTCAGGGTGCCGGGCGGCCTGGCGGAGCTGGCGGCCGGGATGCTGCCGGCGGAGGCCTGCCGCGAGATCGAGGGCCTGATCGGGGTGCGGGAGGTCCATGTGATGGGCTTCACGCTGGAGGGCCGGCTGCTGGGCGGCGCGATCATGCTGCTGCGGCAGGGCGATTCCCTGGACAACCACGCGGTGATCGAGACCATCATCAGCCAGGCGGCCGTGGCCATCCAGCGGATGCTGGTCGAGCAGCAGCTGCGGCAGAGCGACGAGTTCAACCGCACCGTGATCGAGCACTCGCCGATCGGGATCTCGGTGCGCGACCGCACCGGCAGGCTGGTGAGCTTCAACGAGTCGTGGCGGCGGATCTGTGGCCTGCGCGACGCCGACCTGCCGCGGGTGATGAACATCGACATCGACGCCATCATCAAGTCGTACGTGGCCCTGGGCAACGACGCGGCCAAGGTCACCGAGGTGTTCCAGCAGGGGGGCAGCCTCAGCTTCCCCGAGCTCAAGGTGGTGGACGAGGACGACGGCTCGGTGAAATGGCTGTCGCAGCAGATCTACGGCATCCGCAACGCCGCGGGGACGGTCGACCGGGTGGTGTCGCTGACCGAGGACGTCAGCGAGCGGCGCACCGCCGACGAGGAGGTCCGCCGCAAGGAGGAATACTACCGGGCGCTGATCCAGAACTCCAGCGACATCATCGCCATCCTCAATCCCGACCAGACCATCCGCTACGTCAGCCCCTCGCTGCGGCGGGTGCTGGGCTACGACGACGGCCAGCTCACCAACCGCCGGCTGACCGAGCTGGTCCACCCCGACGACCGGCACGCGGTGCGGCGGATGTTCCGCAAGAACTTCCGGATGGTCGGGATGTTCCCGCCGGTGGAGTGCCGCATCCGCCACGCCGACGGCGGCTGGCGGATCATGGAGCACATCGCCCAGAACCTGCTGTACGACCCGGTGATCAAGGGCGTGATCGTCAACTCGCGCGACATCACCGAGCGCCGCCAGTCGGACCTGCTGAAGAGCGCGCTCTACAAGATCTCCGAGCTGACCACCGCGGCGGGCGACATGGCGGAGTTCTACGGCGGCATCCACCGCATCGTGGCGGAGCTGATGTACGCCAAGAACTTCTTCATCTGCCTCTACGACGACGCGGCCCAGGCGCTGACCTATCCCTACTTCGTCGACGAGTTCGACCTGCCGCCCCAGTCGCGGCGGATGGGGCGGGGCCTGACCGAGTACATCATCCGCCACAACCAGCCGCTGCTGGCGTTCCGCGAGCACCTCAAGCGGCTGATGGACGAGGACGCGGTGGAGATCCAGGGCGTGCTGCCGGCGGCGCTGCTGGCCATCCCGCTCAAGACCTCGGCCGCCACCATCGGCGCGCTGGTGGTGCAGAGCTACGCCGAGGACATCTTCTTCCGGGAGCGGGACAAGGAGATCCTGACCTACGTCGCCCAGCAGGTGGCGGTGGCGCTGGAGCGCAAGCAGGCCCAGCAGGCGCTGCGGGGCTCGGAGTCGAACCTGCGCGCGGTGTTCAACAACAGCAGCCAGGCCTTCATCCTGATCGACAACAACCAGCGGGTCCGGACCTTCAACACCAAGGCCCTCGACTGGTCGCGGGCCGTCGCCCGGCGCGAGATGCGCGAGGGCGACCTGATCTACTACTACATCGCCGCCGACCTGGTCGACGACGTCACCGCGTATTTCGACGCCGCCAAGAAGGGCCGGCCCTGCACGGCCGAGCTGCAATTCGGCGGCGGCGACGGCCAGCGCCACTGGTTCGAGGCCGGGTTCAACCCGGTCTACGACGACGAGGGACAGATCTACGGCGTCTGCCTGACGCTGCTGAACATCGACCAGCGCAAGCAGGCCATCGCCGACCTGGCGCGCAGCGAGCAGCGTTTCCGGGCGATGATCCAGCACTCCAGCGACGACATCATCGTGATCGACGCCGCCGGCGTCATCAAGTACCAGACGCCGCGCGTGCTGGGCTACGGGCCGGACCGGCTGCTGGGCACCAACGCCTTCGACCTGATCCATCCCGACGACCAGGCCCGGGTCAAGGACGCGGTGGCGGCGCAGCTGGGGAAGCCGGGCGCGATCCGGCAGACCGAGTACCGGGCCCGCCACGCCGACGGCAGCTGGGTCTACCTGGAATCGGTCGGCAACAACCTGCTGGGCGATCCGGTGATCGACGGCATCGTGATCAACACCCGCAACGTCAACGATCGCAAACAGGCCGAGGCGCTGCAGAACGCGCTCTACCGGATCGAGGAGATCACCAACAGCTCGGAGAACATCGGCGAGTTCTACGCCGCCATCCACCGCGTGATCACCGAGCTGATCGATACCCCCAATTTCTACATCGCCCTCTACGACGCCCGCAGCAGCATGGTCAGCTTCCCGTACTTCATCGACGAGAAGGACCCGACGCCGCCGCCGCGGGTGCTGGCCGACGGGCTGACCGACCACATCATCCGCACCGGCGAGCCGCTGTTCCTGCGCGAGGAGCTGGCCGGGCAGCTTCCCAACGTCCGCTACATCGGCACGCCCTCGGTCGACTGGCTGGGGGTGCCGCTCAAGACCGGCGACAACGTGATCGGCGCCATCGTGGTCCAGAGCTACACCGGCACCCTGCGGTTCGGCGAGCGGGCCCGCGAGATCCTGGTGTTCGTCTCCCACAACATCGCCACGGCGCTGGAGCGCCGCCGCACCCAGGAATCGCTGATGCGGCTGGGGCTGGCGATCGAGCACATGGACGAGTCGGTGGTGATCACCGACCAGCGGTCAGTGATCCAGTACGTCAACCCCGCCTTCGCCGCCACCGCCGGCTACCGCGGCGACGAGGTGATCGGCCGCACGCCGCGGCTGTGGCAGAGCGGCCGCCACGACGCGGCGTTCTACCGCGAGCTGCGGCAGCAGCTGCAGCAGGGCCGCACCTGGCAGGGCACCTTCGTCAACCGCCGCAAGGACGGCACGCTGTTCGAGGAGGAGGCCACCATCTCGCCGGTGCGCAACCACGACGGCGAGACCATCAACTACGTGGCCATCATGCGGGACATCACCGAGCGCAAGCAGGCCGAGGACCTGCAGCAGGCCCTGTACGCCATCGAGGAGCTGACCAACAAGGCCGAGAGCATGCAGGACTTCTACCGCGAGATCTACGGCATCATCCAGCGGCTGATGGCCACCGGGAACATGTACATCGCCCTGTGCGACCCGGCCACCGACCTGGTCACCTTCCCGTTCTGGCAGGACGAGCACGACCCGCCGCCGCCGCCCCGCGCCCTCAGCAACGGCGTCACCGACCACGTGATCAAGACCGGCCAGCCGTTCCTGGATTCCCGCGACGAGGCCACCCGCCGGTCGACCCTGCCGGGCATCGTCACCTTCGGCACCCAGGCCGTGGACTGGCTGGGCGTGCCGCTGAAGCGCGGCTCGCTGACCATCGGGGTGCTGGCCGTCCAGAGCTACAGCGGCAAGCTGCGGTTCGGCGAGCAGGGCAAGGAGCTGTTGACGTTCGTCTCCCGCCACATCTCCACCGCGCTGGAGCGCCGCACCAACCGCGAGCTGCTGACGCGGCTGTCGCAGGCCATCGAGCAGATGGACGAGTCGGTGGTGATCACCGGCCGCGACGGCGTGATCCAGTACGTCAACCCGGCCTTCGTGGCGGCCACCGGGTACTCGGTGGACGACGTGCTGGGGCGCAAGCCCTCGCTGTGGAAGAGCGGCCGGCACGACGCCGCGTTCTACGGCGAGCTGTGGCGGCGGCTGCTGGCGGAGGGCACCTGGCAGGGCTACTTCCTCAACCGCAAGAAGGACGGCACCGTCTTCGAGGAGGAGGCCACCATCTCGGCGGTGCACAACGCCGACGGCGAGATCATCAACTTCGTGGCCATCACCCGCGACGTCACCGAGAAGCGGCGGCTGCAGTCGATCGCCGAGGCGGCCAACACCATGAACAACATCGGCTACGTCTTCTCGGGCATCCGCCACGAGATCGGCAACGCCCTCAACTCGATGAAGATGGCCACCAGCATCGTCCAGAAGAACCTCGACGGCTGGTCCAAGGAGTCGCTCAAAAAGTTCATCGACATGGCGATGAGCGAGGTGGGCCGGATGGAGGAGCTGCTGCGCTCGCTCAAGAACTTCAGCATGTACGAGGCCCCCAAGCTGCAGCCGGTCAACATCCCGGAGTTCTTCAAGAAGCTGGTGATGCTGGCCACCGGCGATTTCAAGAGCCGGGGCATCGCCATCCGCTACGCCATCGAGCCCGACGTCGGCCACGCCCTAGCCGACCCCCGGGCGCTGCACCAGGTGATGCTCAACCTGCTGTCCAACGCCGCCGACGCCCTGGAGGGCCGGGAGGACAAGCGGATCGAGATCGGGGTCGAGCAGCGCGGCGGGCTGATCGCCGTGATGCTGCGGGACAACGGCTGCGGCATGTCGCGCGAGCAGCTGGAGAACCTGTTCAAGCCCTTCTACACCTCCAAGACCACCGGCACCGGCCTGGGCCTGGTGATCACCAAGAACATCCTGGCCAAGATGAACGGCACCATCGAGATCGACAGCGGGCTGGACCGCGGCACCACGGTGACCGTGGCGCTGCCGGAGGCGCCGGCCGGCGACCTGGCCGCGGCCGCGGAGCACGGCGCGGACGACGGCGGGAACGTGAAACAATGACGCGGGAACGGCCAAGCGAACGCTTGGCCGTTCTGTTAAATCGATGCATAGCCATAAATTAATTCCATTTGTGTTGGCCGCGCTCGCGGCCTGTGCCATGGGCGCCGGCCAGCCGCAGCGTCGTTTGTTCGATTACGAGCGGCGTGTGGGCGACATGCGGCCGAAGGTTAACCTAACCCCTTATTCCCCTTCCCTCGAGGGAAGGGGACATGGGGTTGGGTTGATAAAAGCCCCAGGCTGGCAGCCCAACGGAATCTGCCTGTGCGATACCAGCCTGGCCCACCTGCCCAAGATTGTGACCGACGGGAATAGCGGGGCGATTGTATGCTGGACGGAGCAGTTCCGGAAGGATAGCACCGACAGTGACTACGACATTTACGCCCAGCGGGTGGATAGTGGTGGAAACATCAGGTGGCAGAGCCAGGGTGTTCCGGTTTGTAGCCTCAGTAATACAAACGCATGGTATCCGGCGATGATAAGCGACGGGCACGGCGGAGCGATCATATCGTGGGAAGAATGGGGCCGGGATGGCAGCGG
>DATJQG010000255.1:0-2165 GCA_035506015.1 Candidatus Edwardsiibacteriota bacterium | reverse complement strand
TCTGTAACTGGCCGCTGACGGCGGCGCTTCGGCCCGCTCGATGCGATCGATCTCGACATGAACGGTATACTTCAACCCGACCGGGAGCGACCATGCCCAAGCAAACGCCCAATGCCTGCCCCTCCTGCGGCTCGCCGCTGGTGATCTCCGAACTCAAGTGCACCGGCTGCGACACCGTGGTGCGGGGCGAATTCTACATCACGCCGCTGGGCAACCTCTCCGAACAGCAGCTGGATTTCGTCAAGACCTTCGTGCTGTCGCGCGGCAACATCCGCGAGGTGGAGAGCAAGCTCGGCATCTCATACCCCACCGTGCGCGCCAAGCTGGACGAGGCCATCGCCGCCATCAGCGGCTCGGCCCAGCCGGCCCTGACCAGGGCCCAGATCCTGGACCAGCTGGAATCGGGCGCCATCACAGCGGCCCAGGCCTCGGACCTGCTGCGCCAGGCCGCCGAATAACAGGACGGGCACGGCGAGCCGTGCCCCGACATTATGAAGGAGAACCACCATGTCCGACGAAACCCTTCGCATCCTGAAGCTGCTCGAGAGCGGCAAGATCTCCTCGCAGGAGGCCGATCAGCTGCTGTCGGCGCTCAAGGACGACGTCAACGACGGCGGCGATGACGGCTATTCCTACCGCTATCGCCACCACCATGGCCGCCACCATCATGGCCATCCGGGACGGATCGTGGCCGAGGTGATGCGCGAGGTCAACCCCGGCCGGATCGTGGCCGAAGTGATGGACAACGTCCACGTTCCCCCGCTCCCCAGGATGCCCAAGATGCCGAAGATGCCCGCCATGCCGGAGATCGCCGAGCTGGGCGACGGCTGCTTCGGCCGGGCCAGCGCCGAGGACGAACAAAGCGTGACGGTGCCTGCGGCAGGCATCACGGCGCTGACGCTCAGCCAGCCCCGCAGCGACATCCAGGTCAAGGGCGGCGACGGCGACCAGATCACCGTCACGGCCCAGATCCAGGTCTGGGCCGGCGACCGGGACGAGGCCGAGGAGCGGCTGAAGTCGCTGAAGCTGGTGGGCGAGAACGACAACGGCACGCTGCGCGTCAAGCTGGACGGCCCGCCCTGGACCAAGAAGCGCTGGACCAGCGCCGATTTCCAGATCACCCTGCCCCGCGGCGTGGCGCTGGAGTTGGGCACGGCCTCGGGCGACATCGGGCTGGAGGGCTGCCACGCCGGCGCTACCATCAACACCGCCTCGGGCGACATCAGCCTCGAGGACTGCCGTGGCGAGATCGCCGTGTCGTCCGCGTCGGGCGACGTCGAGCTGTCCGGCTGCGCTCAGCTCAAGGCCCGGGTCCAGACCGCCAGCGGCGAGATCGGCCTGGAGGGCTGCGCCGGAT
Source organism: Candidatus Edwardsiibacteriota bacterium (assembly GCA_035506015.1). Classification (GTDB taxonomy): domain Bacteria; phylum Edwardsbacteria; class AC1; order AC1; family EtOH8; genus DATJQG01. Next base: position 808 of record DATJQG010000255.1, on the reverse strand, counting down.
CGGCCACGCTCCAGACCGTCAGCGGCGACGTCGAGGCCGAGTTCGACGGCGACTTCTCCGTGACCTCGGTCAGCGGCGACGTCCAGGCCGAGATCGCCAACGCCGGCAACCTGGTGGTGCGATCGACCAGCGGCGACATCGACATCGAGGTCGGCTCGGCCGGGGCCCTGCAGCTGGCCCTGGCCTCGGTCTCCGGCGACATCGCGCTGCAGCTGCCGGACAACGCCTCGGCCCGGCTCGAGGCCGCGACCGTCAGCGGCGACATCGAATGCGAGCTGGAGCTCGCCAACCGCGAGCAGAAGAGCCGGCGCCTGTTCGGCCAGCTGGGCGGCGGCCAGGGCCAGATCACGCTCAACACCACCAGCGGCGACATCTCGATCTCTTAATATTACGTACGGACGCGGCGCGCCGCGTCCCAACACAAAGGAAGGGCCGACATGAACAACGTCCGCAGGATCCTCAAGCGCGTCTTCTGGGCGCTGCTGTGGATCGGGGCCGGCGCCCTGATCCTGCTCTCCAACTACGGGCTGGTGGCCTACCGGTTCTCGTTCCACCGCGACTGGCCTGCGATCTTCGTGCTGATCGGCATCTCCCAGCTAATCGACGCCATCGGGTAGCGCCCGCCCCACCGGTCCACATCACCGCACACATAAAGGAGTACCCCGATGTTCTGCTGCTGGAACCGCACCTGGCACAAGCTGCTGTGGGGCCTGTTCTGGATCGCCCTGGGCACCTGGCTGATCCTGTCCAACTACGACCTGGTGGCCTACCAGTTCTCGTTCCACCGCGACTGGCCGATCCTGCTGAT
>DATJQG010000254.1:0-2627 GCA_035506015.1 Candidatus Edwardsiibacteriota bacterium | reverse complement strand
GTCGGCGTACGAGATCCTCAAGGCCCGGGCCGACCAGAAACAGGCCGCGGCGCCTGCGCCATCGCCGCAGCCGGCCACGCGCCCTTCGGGCGGCGCATCATCGCAGCGACAGAGCGTGGCCGAGGCCGTGCTGAAAAGCGCGGCCCGCGCCGCGGCCAGCCAGGCCGGGCGGCAGATCATGCGGGGCGTGCTGGGAACGATCTTCGGCGGCCGGGGCTCGATATTCTGATGATGCGGATCGACAAATCCTGGTACGCCAAACCAGCGGGCATCACGGAGCACGTCTCCTGCGGCGGCGTGGTGGCGCGTGTCGAGGGGGGCACAATACTGATCGCCCTGCTCAGTGAGGATGGCTTCAAGGAGCATGTGCTTCCCAAGGGCCATCTGGAGAAGGGCGAGACGCTGGAGCAGGCGGCCATCCGCGAGATCGCCGAGGAGTCCGGCCTGACCGATCTGCGATTGTTGGGCGAACTGGGCGTGCGCGAGCGGCTGGACCTCAAGAAGACTTCGTGGAAAAAGACCCACTATTTCCTGTTCCGCACCGTGCAGGTCTCCGGCCCGATCCACGACGCCCACCACACCTACGTCCTGGAATGGTTCCCGCTGGATGCCCTGCCCAGGATGTTCTGGCCCGAGCAGCAGGAGCTGATCGAATCCAACCGCGCGATGATCGACCGGTCGCTGGGCAAGCTGACAACGAAGTAACATATGAGCGATCCCAAGCAGCATACCGAGGAACTCGAGAAGATCGCGCGCAACCGCGGCATGGCCATCTTCGGCGTGGCGGAGCTGGGGCCGATCCGCGCCACCTTCCGCCCCGAGATCGAGCAGGCCGCGCAGGGATTGGTCTACGGCATCAGCATGGGCTACCGGCTGTCCGACCCGGTGCTGGACGGCATCGACGACTGTCCGACGCTGATCTACAAGCACCATTACAAGGTCGCCAACTATATGCTGGACCAGGCGGCCGGGCAGGTCACCGCGTACATCCAGGGCGCGGGGTTCAGGGCCTTGCCGATCCCGGCGTCGCAGGTGATCGATTGGGAAAATAACTTCGGTCACCTGTCGCACAAGGCGGTGGCGGTGCAGGCCGGCCTGGGCTGGACCGGGCGCTCGGCGCTGTTCATCCACCCCCGGCACCGCGCCCGGCTGCGGCTGGTGACCGTGCTGACGGACCTGCCGCTGGCCGCGGGGGTGCCCTTGGAAAAGACCGACCACTGCGGCTCCTGCCAGCTGTGCATCCGGGCCTGCCCGGCCGGCGCCATCACGGCCGCGGGGTACGACAAGCAAAAATGCGCCGACAAGCTCAAGGAGTTCTCCAAGCTGCCCGGCATCGGGCAAAGCATCTGCGGCGTCTGCGTCAAGATCTGCAAATGAGGATAGTATGAACGTCGTCGCCTTCAACGGCAGCCCGCGCCAGGACGGCAACACCGCGGCATTGATCCGCCACGTGTTCGGCGAGCTGGAAAAGGAGGGCATCGCCACCGAGCTGGTGCAGCTGGGCGGCCGCCCGATCCACGGCTGCCGGGCCTGCTACGCCTGCGGCCAGAAGAAGGACGGCCGCTGCGCCTTCGGCGACGACATCATCAACGAGTGCATCGCCAAGATGGTGGCCGCCGACGGCATCATCCTGGCCTCGCCCACCTACTTCTCCAACGTCACGCCCGAGATCAAGGCGCTGGTCGACCGGGCCGGGCTGGTGTGCCTGTCCAACGGCGGCCTGCTGAAACGCAAGGCCGGCGCCGCGGTGGTGGCGGTGCGGCGGGACGGGGCCGGCAACGTCTTCGACGCGCTGAACAAGTTCTTTTTGATCAACCAGATGATCGTGCCGGGCTCGTCGTACTGGAACATGGGCGTCGGCCGGGAAAAGGGCGCGGTGGAGCAGGACGAGGAGGGCATCCGCACCATGCGGGTGCTGGGCCAGAACATGGCCTGGCTGCTGCAGCGGATCCGCGGCTGAGGCGCAGCCGGGTTGAGCACAGGCGAACGTTTATTGATTGAGCGGGATGATGCGCGATGAGTGACTTTGCCGCAAGCATCTTGCTCTTCGCTGTCGGCACGGCGATGGCATTGGCGATGGGACGCATTGCCCGGAGGAACAGGGATCTGTACCGAGACCTCAGGCCGTTCACGGACCTGCCGGTCAAGGTCACCGTCTGGGACGGGACCCTTCCGGGGTCGGACGGCGTCGAGCAGCGGATCGAAACCATTCGCATTATCGGTGTCGGGATGTGGCTGTTCCTGCGTTCCGGCGCTGGCGGCAAGCGGACGGCGCTGAAGATCGCGCAATACCGTGATCCGCAGATCGCTGGCCGCCAGGCGTCGATACCGTTCGTCCATTACGTCCAGTGGGCAGGGAAACGGCTCCGCAGCCCCGAGGGGAAACGGGCCCCGGGGACCGTCGTCATCACATTGATCTAATACCAGACATACCAGGACGAATTTTCCAGTGCGATATCAGATCTGTCTGTTGGCCACAATCCGCGGTTCGTGATGACGCTGCCCCGCCCGCCCAAGCCGGTCAAGTTCTTCCTGGGGCTGATCTACTCGCCCCTGATCAGCTTGTGGGACTTGGAGCGGCAACTGCTGGCGCGGTTTGACATCATCGACCAGAAGAGCCCGGTGCT
>DATJQG010000253.1:0-12425 GCA_035506015.1 Candidatus Edwardsiibacteriota bacterium | reverse complement strand
GGTCGATGTCGATGGTGAAGATCTTGAAGGCCGTCATGCCCAGCGGCTGGCCCGGCTGGATGTCGTGCGGAAATTGGTTATCCGTAATATGCACTGTCGCGCCGGTGTTGTTGAGCGGGCTCTCCAGATACCGGCAGCCGAGCTGCCCCACCCGCGGCCAGCCCGCCTCGGGATCGGTCTGGTACTGGATGCCCATGTTGCGCGCGTAATCGAAGGCGGTGCGGTCGTTGGCCAGTGTGCCGCTCTCGTCGCCGATGTCGGCGTCGAAGCAGGGCCCGGCCTGCACGTTGCGCAGCGCGTGGCCCGAGACGTTCTTGATCTTGAAATAGTAGAACACGACGTCGTTGAGGCCCGCGTAAGTCCAGGCGTAGCTGTACTGGTGGATGCGCACGCCCAGCGGTTTTTCGCCGGTGAACGTGAAGACCGGGTTTTCGTCGCTGTATGCGCAGTAGCTTTCCTGCTGGGAGATGACGACATTCCGTCCCTGGCTATCCTTGCGCGGCCATTCGGCCAGATCGGTGGGGTCCGTGGACAAATAGACCCTGGCCTGGGGATCGGTTTGCCAGTGCGTCCAGTCGCCGGTGTAGGGGTTGACCGGGCTCATCTCGCTGCCTCCTGTCCCCGCGTAATCACCGATCGCCACGCGCGCTGAATCCGTATTATCGATGCCGCCGACCCACAAGCCGGCTTCGTAAATATAATTGTGTCCCAGCCCACCCCAATGTCCACCGGGTGCGTTGTTCTTCGAATAGACGAAATTACCAAAATTGGAGGTGTATATTGTCCAAGCGTTGGCGTCCAGTGTTCGCACGCTTTTGTACTTGGCGCCTAACGGGCCTAGTGCGGAACCATCGACTTTAACGGCCCGCGCCGCAGTGCCCAGCATCAGCACACAAACCAGTATCAGCGCTATTTTTTTCATTGTGCTCTTCCTTGGCCTTCGAAGAAATGCAAGCCTACCGCGGCCCGGGCGCCCGCTGGACACGTCCCCGGCAGCGCTCCGCGTTCTCTTGTTATCGGATGTCAATAATGATAAGCCCGCTCCATGGCGAAGTCAACGATAAAAATACGCAATATTCACTGTTGTTTAATTTACCTAAAAATTACTATTTGACCAGCACCATCCGCCGGGCGATGCTCCGGCCACCCGCCTGCAGTTGGTACAGGTACACGCCCTCCGCTGCCCTCCGGCCTTGATCGTCGTCTCCGTTCCAGCGCACGCTGTGCGCGCCCGCGGCCTGCCTGGCGCTGACCATGGTCCTCACCAGCTGGCCCGCGATGTTGTAGATCTTGAGCGAGACGTCGGCCGTGGCCGGCAGCTGGTATGCGATCACGGTCGAATGTGCTACCGGATTCGGGGTGTTGCGCATCTGCAGGGCCGCGGGAATGGACGTGTGCCGGGCCGGGCCCTGCGCCACGCCCAGCTCGCGCTGGTAGATCGCGGCCGCGCTGTCGGCCAGCGCCAGCAGCGTGTCCCGGCCGTACGCGGCCATCACCGCGATGCTGAACGTCACCGAGTCGCCCGCCGCCATGTTGAACGGGCCCGAAGTCATGATGAACCGTTTGTCACCCGGCGTGACGGATCCCAACTCGTCGTAGGCGTCCTGCACGTGGGTCTTGTAGCTGATGCCCTCCATGGTCAGGTAGCGGTCGGGATCGGAGGCCGGGTCGATATCGATGGTGAAGATCTTGAAGGCCGTCATGCCCAGCTGCTGGCCCGGTGCGATGTCATGCGGATACTGGTTGTCGACCACATGCACGGTCGCGCCGGTGTTGTTGAGCGGCGTGGCCAGCATCCGGCAGCCCAGTTGCCCCACCCGCGGCCAGCCGGGTTCGGGATCGGTCTGGTACTGGATGCCCAGGTTGCGGGTGTAGTCGAAGTCGGTGCGGTCGTTGGCCAGCGTACCGCTCTCGTCGCCGATGTCGGCGTCGAAGCAGGGGCCGACGTAAACACCGCGCAGCGAATCTGCCGTGACGTTGAACAGCTCGAAGGTGAAGAATAGGATATCATTGTAAAAAGCATAATTCCAGGTGTAGCTGTGCTGCTTGACCCTCACGCCCAGCGGCTTTTCGCCCGTGAAGCCGAATGCCGGGTTCTCGTCGCTATATACCGCGTAGCCGTCCTGCTGGGACTTGACGATGTTGTTGCCCAGCGAATCCTTGACCGGCCAGTTCGCCAGGTCGTTGGGATCGGTGGACAGATATACTCTGGAAGCTGTGTCGGTGGCCCAGTTGGTCCAATTATAGGTGATGGGATTTACCGGGCACAGTTCGCTGCCACCGCTGGCTGGATAGTAGCCGATGGCCACCCGCGCCGAGTCCAACGTGTCCAACCCACCGATCCATAGGCCTGCGCCAAAGATATAATTATAGCCTGGGCCTCTCCAATATCCGCCGGGCGCATTATTGTAAGGATAGACGAACGGACCGTAGTTGGTGGTGTAGATCTTCCAGGCGTTGGCATCAAGGGTCCGGGTTTGCTTGATCTTGGGGCCGTTGCCGGCAGCGGCAATTCCAGCCAGCGCCAGCAGGCAAACGGAGACGTACGCGATTTTATTCATGATCAACCCTTTCATGTTGGTTTTGAGTACACGACAAACATCACATTATTACTTGCGATTTTCATGCCAGTTTGCGGGATACATTGTCGACACTATAAACGATTGGGGCTTCGTCAATTAATAAATAGACGTAATCTCTCTTATCTTTCCATGAATGGTATGATTATAATTGTTTATATCATCGAAATCGACCAATCCGCCATCCCTTTGATTCGTCAGTTGTTGGCAGTTATTATTAATGATAACTATTTTTCTTTCGATCACCCGATCTTCACATTAATATTCCGGTCACATATTTATCGGTCAATCGATTATGCAAGATACGAAAGTATCTTTTCGAGGAATATGGCCTGTTAAATAATGCTCGACCGGATTCTTTTCCCCTGCTGGCGTTATTATCATACGCCCGAAAACGCGCGATGTCAAATGAAAAATAGAAAAGGCCCTCCGCGTAGGAGGGCCTTCTGAATGAGGCGATCGGCCGGTTATTTGCCCTTTTCGGCGACCTTGGGCGCCAGGCTGGCCTTGATCTGCTCGACCTTGTCCTTGATGCCCGCGGCGGTAGTGACCGCGTCGATCAGGTTGCCGGCCTTGAAGGCTTCCTGCGCCTTGGCCCACGTGGCATCCAGGCCCTTGACGTCGGTCTTGGCGGTCTCCAGGGCGGCCTTGTCCGCGCCCTTGGCCTTGGCCACGAAGGTCTTGGCCTCGGCGATCACCGCCGGCATGGCCTTGGCGAGGCCTTCCCAGGTGGCGGGCAGCTCGGCCTTCTTGGCCTCGATGGCGGTGGCCAGGTCCTTGACCTTGGCCGGCACGTCCTTGGCGGTGGTGAGGGCCGCGGTGTAATCGCCCTTGTCGAAGGCGGCCTTGGCGTCGGCCAGCACCTTCTCGATGGCGGCGACCTGGTCCGGCACGTACTTCACGGCCTCGTCCTTGACGGCGGCCAGCGCCTGCTCGCCCGCAGTGATCGCCGCCTGGGCGGGCACCTTGCCCATGCCGCAGCCGGCCAGCACCAGGCCCAGCGTCAGGCAGCACAACGCGATGGTCAGTTTCTTCATGGAATGGATCTCCTTATTCTTGTGTTATGGATAAATGAGATGATAAGCGTGAATTATTAGTATAAATCAAACAAGGCCGCTTGTCAAGAAAAGCTTTCGTTAATTTTATCCGCCTCTTTGCCCGCTTTGTACGCGGCCAAATTGACAGCCCGCCCCGTTTCCTGTATAATGTGGCCATGCCAACGCCATTGTACGCCGATCCCAGCGGCAGGATCTTCGACCTGCCCGGCCACCGGGCCCTGGGACTTTCCGGCGGGGACTTCGTCCCCGTGCCGGAGCAAGACCTGGTGCCGCTGCCCGCGGGCAGCGAGATCTTCGTGATCGGCAAGGGGATCATTGTCTCGGAGCGGGACGGCGCGTCTGTCTACCTGGAAAAGCTTGACGGCAGGCGCATCTTTCCGGTCGCGGCCTTCATGCCGGCCGGCTATACGCGGACGCTGTTGCCCGGATACGTGGAAAAAACGGCGCAGCCGCTGCTGCCGCTGTGGTCGTACACCGCGCTGGCCTGGCACAAGGGAAAGATCTGCGGCGCGGCCAGGCTGGTGGCGAAAAACCCCAAGGCCGATCCCGAGCTGCACAGCGTTGAGCAGGACAGGCGGTTGGTCAAACTCGTCAGGGAACGATTAAAACAGGAAGCGGGCAACAGGTTGTTGCGCCAGCTGGCCCGCTGCGCGCTGGAGTACCACTGCTTCGCCGGCAAGAACACCTTCTACCGCCGCTGGGAGCTGCCCCTGCCGACCTCGCCCTCCTGCAACGCCCGCTGCCTCGGTTGCCTTTCCTGGCAACCGCAGGAATCAGCCGAAGGCTGCTGCGCGTCGCAGCAGCGGCTGGATTTCGTCCCCGCGCCGCGGGAGATCGCGGACCTCGCCGTGCCCCATTTACAACATGCCGATGCGGCCATCGCCAGCTTCGGCCAGGGCTGCGAGGGCGAGCCGCTGCTGCAAGCGGCGACCATCGAAAAAGCGATCCGCCTGATCCGCGCCCAGACAGGCCGCGGCACTATCAACCTCAACACCAATGGCTACGATCCGGCAAGGATCCGACAGCTCGCCCGTGCCGGACTGGACAGCGTCCGCATCAGCCTCAACTCGTCGCTCAAGAAACAGTACGACGCCTACTACCGGCCGGTGAACTATGCCTTCGCCGACGTCAAGCGCAGCATCCGCACGGCAAAGGCAGAGGGATTGTTCGTCAGCGTGAATTTATTGGTGTTCCCCGGCTACACCGACCGCGAACAGGAGGTTGAGGGCCTGTTGGAACTGCTGCGGCAGGGCAACGTGGACATGGTGCAGATGCGCAACCTGTCGATCGATCCCTGGTGGTATATCAGGACCATCCCGCGCCCCAAGGGCGAGGCCATCGGGATCGCCCGACTGATCGATGTTTTCAAGAAGGAAGTGCCATCAGTACGGATCGATTATTTCAATATCCCGGTGAGATGATCTTGAAATAAAGAAACCGGAGCGGTGATAACCGCCCCGGTTCATCATGTGTGAGGACATGGCCCGTGCCGTGTCCTTTTTTATTTGATCACATCGGTCCCCATGAACGGCCGCAGCACATCGGGAATCGTGACCGATCCGTCGGCGTTCTGAAAATTCTCCAGCACCGCGATCAGCGTGCGCGGCAGGGCCAGGCCCGAGCCGTTGAGGGCGTGGACGTACTCCGGCTTGGCCTTGGCGTCGCGCCGAAACTTGATGTTGGCCCGCCGCGACTGGAACTCGCCGCAGTTGGAGCAGGACGACACCTCCAGCCACTCGTTGCAGCCCGGCGCCCAAACCTCGATGTCGTAGGTCCTGGCCGAGGCGAAGGTCAAATCGGCCGTGCACAGTTGGACCACCCGGTAGCGCAGGCCCAGCCGCGCGAGGATCTCGCAGGCATCGGCCACCAGCGCATCGAGCTCCGCGGCGGATCTTTCCGGCAGGCAGAACTTGACCATCTCGACCTTGTCGAACTGGTGGCCGCGCTTGATGCCCCGCACGTCCTTGCCGGCCGACATCTTCTCGCGCCGGAAGCAGGGCGTGTAGGCCACGTGCTTGACGGGCAGCGCCGCGCCCTCGATCACCTCGCCGCGGTAGAGGTTGATCACCGGCACCTCGGCCGTGGGGATCAGCCAGAAATCCTCCTCGGCGTCGTGGTAGAGGTTGTCCGCGAATTTCGGCAGCTGGCCGGTGCCCACCAGGCAGTGGTGGTTGACGATGTAGGGCGGGTAGACCTCGCGGTAGCCGTGCTCTCGGGTGTGGACGTCCAGCATCCAGGCGATCAGCGCCCGCTGCAGCCTCGCGCCCAGCTCCTTCAGCACGTAGAACCGCGTGCCCGACAGCTTGACGCCGCGCTCGAAGTCGATGATGCCGAGCTGCTCGCCGATCTCCCAGTGCGGTTTGGGCGCGAAGCCGAACTTCTTTTCGTCTCCCGCCACCCGGTCGACCACGTTGTCCTTCTCGCTGGCCCCCACCGGCACCGCGGGATCCGGGATATTGGGCAGCGACAGCGTGGCCTCGGACAGTTTTTCCTCGACGCCCCGCAGCTCCTCATCAAATGCCTTGATCTTGTCGCCCACCTCGCGCATCTCGGCGATCCTGGCGTCGGCGTCGGGCGACTTGGCCTTCTTCAGCTGCGCGATTTGGTCGGAGACCGTGTTGCGCTGCGCCTTGAGCGCCTCGACCCGCTGCAGGATCTCCCGCCGCCTGGCGTCCAGCTCCAGGAAGGGCCCCAGGTCGGCCTTCTCGCCCTTGTCGGCGATGGCCTTTTTGACGATGTCGATGTGCTCGCGCACGAATTTCGGGTCTAGCATCTGTTTCCCATTCTCCCTTGGTGTATGCTGTATACAGTATACTGTATACCGGGTAAATTATCAACTCACTTCAGGTTCATCAGCACCAGGCCGGCCAGGCAGACGATCATCCCGATCACGTTCATCCGCGTCAGGTGTTCCCGGAACAGCAATAACCCGACCGGCACCAGCAGCACCACCGTGGCCGACTGCGAGGCCAGCGCCGCCATGCTGATGTTCCAGCCGCTGCGGAAGGCCAGCAGGAACCCCAGCTCCAGCACCACGATCGCCCCGCCCAGCGCGAAGCTGGCCCAGTTGGCCTGTTTGAAGGCTTCGCCGACGCCGCCTTTTACGGGATACGCCAGCAGCGCGGCGGCCGTCAGCGCGATCGCCACGCCGTAGGTGATCAGCAGCGAGACCAGCGGGTTGACCGCCGGCGCGATCATCTTCTGGAACACGTTGTACAGCACGCTGCCCGTGATGGCCAGGGCGATGGAAAGGTAGAACATCTCGGTTTTCCTCGATCGCGGTGCGTGGATGGTCATTTGCCCGTTGCCGGGTACGCCCCGAAGAAATGGGTGACGAGCATGTCTTCGGGGATGTCGTCGCCATGCCCGCCCTTGCCGCCCTCGGGGAAATCGTGGCCGCCGTGGTCGGGCGCGAGGATGATCAATCGATCATACCGCGCCCAATATTTGTCGAAGGCCTGGCCCAAACGGACGAAGTCCGCAACATGGTGTTGCGCCGCGGCCATGGACCGGCCGCTTTCTGTTCCCGAGGCGTGCAGGGAATCGTCGTATTCCTGGTGGTACGCCAAGACCAGGTCGTGTTGATCCGCCTTCAGCAATTCGATGGCGCGGTCCGTGACCTGCGGGTCGTATTCCTCGGAGAAGTAGGCCATGCCGCGGCCCCGGAAGATCAGGTCGCAGCTGCTGTCCCTGACCGCCGCGATGGCCGGACGCTTGCCGGCGCGCAGCAATGCGTCGAACAGGGTGTCGCAGGACAGCACCGGGCGCTCGTACAGCCGGATGCCATGCGCTTCCGGCGGCGCGCCCGTCAACATCGATGCGAAGCACACCGGCGTCTTGGGCGGGGTCATCGACCGCAGTTCGATGCTGACCGGAGCGCGATCCAGCACCGGGGCGAACAACTCCCGATGTCTGTGGATGAACAGGGTGCCCAGGGCGTCCGGCGCGTAGATCAGGACCTTGGCGACCCGCGACAGGCCGCTCTGCGCCATGATCCGCTCGATCACCGGCGCGCAGGGCGCCGCCGTGGACAGTGCGGGCGGCGGGACGCCCATCAGGCCGCAGATGGTGGGCGCCAGGCCGGCGATGGTCATGGTTTCAGCGTCGCCCAATATTTCTCCACGAACCGCGCCGGGTGGTACGACAGCTTGGCCTGGCGCAGCCCCTCGATGCCCAGGTCCTCCTCGCGGTTGACCCACGCCATCGCCGGCCACTCGTGCTCCAGGAACTGCTGGTTGATCGCCGCGTAGGCGCCCGGGAACTTCGGGTCGGCCTTCTCGATGTGGATCACGACGGTGTCCCGGGACAATGCCTCACCGAAAGTAAATGCAGCGATCCTGTCTCCAATGACAATCACGGCGCCCTGGTAATCCAGGTGTCCGAACTGCTTGAGCGTCTCCACGATGCCCGCCTTCTCGCCCTTCAGGCCCTCGTCGCTGTCGCATTGCCGTTGTTCGCACCAGTCGATCTCGGCGTGGGCGACACGGTCAATCAGGCTGGGGTCCAGCGGAAGATATTTCCAATCGTAGGAGCGGGTGAATTTATTGAGGTGGTTTTTCTTGGCATGGTATTTCTCGCCAGCTAGATTGATCAAGTCATGTACGGCGTAGACATAGTCGAACCGTTCGCGCACCGGGGTGACCGCAAAGGCGGCCGGCATGGCCGTCTCGAGCTGCGCGGCCTGCGCCGCGGTCAGCGATCGCAGCGTGAACGGGCGCTTGTCATTGCGGGCCTCGTCGATCAGCTGATCGAGGCAGCGGCGCTGCGGCCCAACGCCCAGCGGCAGGAAGTGCTCGACCGCGTCCCCCTTGCGCACCCGCAGGCAGAGCATCCCGCCGTGTTCCGCCAGTTCGATCCGCTCGCTGAAATGCCACAGGAACAAATTTGTGAAGGTCAGGTCCGAGATGCCGGGTGACTGCTGCGCAAGATAGCCATCGCACAGCGCCTTGTGCCCAAGCTCCAGCGGCCGCCACTCGATCACGCTTGCGGTTCCCCTTTCCCTCTTTCCTTTACCCGTATCCGGTCACTCGTCCCAGGCCTTGGTGCGCTCCAGGGCGCCGGCGATCTGGTGCGCCACGAAGAACAGCAGCCGCTTCTCCAGGTCGCTGAACTGGATGTCGTCGGTGTAGCTCTTGATGCCCAGCAGGCCCACGGCCCGCCCGCCGCGCATGATCGGCACGCCCAGCCAGTTGATGAACGGCGTGTCCACGCTGTCGATGCCGCCGCCCTGGATGATGCGCTCCAGCGTCTCCTGGGTGGCGAACAGCGCCTCGCCGCTGCGCAGCACCTGCTCGATCAGCCCCTTCTGCAGCGGCGCCGGCTGGGGCGTGGCCGAGAACTCGTCCACGAAGTAGGGGTAGCTGACGGTGTCCGCGATCGGGTCGTAGCGCGCGATGAAGAAATTGCGGGCGTAGACCAGCCCGCCCACGATGGTGTGGATGTCGTCGAACAGCTTGCGGACGTCGCCGACCGTGGCGGTGCGGTCGGCCACCGTGAACATCGCCGCCATCACGTCCTCGGCCTGCTTGCGGGCGGTGATCTCCTCGCTGGTGGTGATGATCGCCACCGGCTCACCCTGCTGGTTCTTGACCACGTCCGACGTCAACAGCACGCGGATGGTGGAGCCGTCCTTGCGGACGTTGATGCCCTCGCGGGTCAGCCGCTTGAGCTTGCGGGCCTGCTGCCGGGAGAGCGGGTTCCAGATGCCGTCGGGCGCGAAGATCCGCACCTCCCGCCCCACCAGCTCGTCCACGCCGTAGCCGTGCATCGCGGCCTCGGCCGGGTTGGTGTACAGGATCCGGCCCTCGATGTCGGACAGCGTCACCCCGCTGCGCATGCTGTCGACGATCTGCTCCATCGCCCGCAGCTTCTCGCGGGTGCGCCGCAGCTCGGCCTCCTGCACCTCGGTCTCGGCCAGCCGCACCTTGAGCGTGCTCAGCTCCTTGAGCAGCTGCTCCTTGGTCTTGTCTCGGTCGTCCATGCGCCTCCCCTTTCGTTCGCCGGTTCCCGGTTATCGATCGAGCCGCCCCGCCGCGCGCAGCACGGACAGCGCATCGACGCTCACCCACTCGTTGATGGTGTTCCCGCGGACCGGCCCCCAGTCAGCGTAATCGGTGCCGTTGGCCAATGAGCGCGAAACCTTGTAATACCGGGCCTCAGCGGGCCAGCCGCCGCCGGGCAGGCGCTTCGATTCCAGCAGGTCCAGCGCCTCGCGGCAGCGGGGATCCTTGATGAAGCCGGCCTCGGCCAGCACCTTCAGCCCGGCCAAGATGTCGTAATGCCAGTAGGCGGGATAATGCAGCAGCATGAATTCGGGGTTGATGAGCTTGCCATTGGTCAGCCGTTTATACATGTGCCGTTTGAGAAAGACCTCGGCCGCGCGGCGTGCCGCTTTCGACGATTCCTTGCTTTTCGTGATCAGGGCATGCCGGGCCAGCCCGCGCAGCGGCAGCAATGTTTCATGAAATGACGATGTGTCGGCCGACGGCCGTTTGTCGCAGTTCCAGCCGCCGTCCGGCCATTGCCAATAGATCAGCCGTTCGGCGAGTTGGTCGACCCGCTTCCCGCCCAGGCCCAGCGTGAGCAGGGACCACAGCGCATTGCCCTGCTGCGAGGCGCAGCGCCGGAAGCGGCCGGCGATCACGGGCACGCCCTTTTTCAGGTAGACCTGTCGCGGCGTGCGCGGCTCGAACTCGTGGAAATAGTAGTCGTCCAGCCAGCAGTCCCGCACGTCTTGGGCCGCTGGTTCCAGGGATTTGTCGCCGGGCGGGTAGCCGATGTCCGCCAAAGTCGACAGCACCCAGTGCGCACCCTGCCACTTGTCGTAGACACCGCGCCGGCAGGCGATGCGCCCGTCCTTGCCGCGGCGCGACAGCAGTGCGCGGACGCGCGGGCTGCCCTCGATCTCCCGCCGCAGCGACCGCAGCGCCGGCGCCGCGGGGTCCTCGCCCAGCACGTTGACCCGCGTTTTCCAGCGGACCGACGGCTCGGAGGATGCCAGCAGCCGGTCGATGGCGCGGCGATCCATCTCATTCATGAGAGTTCCCCGGCTCTTGACTGATAGAGGATGTTCGGTGTCTGCTGATAGAGATCGCGATACAACCCGCAGGCCGCTTGTTGGTGCGCAGGGTCCTTTGTCAACGGGAACAACGCATACAGGATCGCGGCCCGCCGCTGCGGTTCGAGTTGCCCGGAGATCATTGCCTGCAGGGCGGCGATCGCGCGGGAAGGGTCGGACAAGGCCGTCAGCCGGGCGTCCAGCAGGTCGGCGTCGAACGCCACGTCCCGGCGGCCCACTTCCTGCGCCACGGCGCGGGCCTCGGCATTGGCGGCTCGCGCCTCACCAATGGCGCCTTCGCGGGACAGCAATTCGGCTTTCTGCTGCAGGTAATGGCAGAGATAGTACTTCAGTTCGAGCTCGCGCTGCGCGGCGATCGCCCGGTCGAACAGGACCGAGGCTTCGTGCAGGTCCTGCTGGGCGGCATGGACCTGCCCCAGGTCGCCCCAGGCGATGCTCAACAGCATCCGGTCGCCGATCTCTTCCGAGATCCGCCGCTGACGCTCGAAGCAATCCCGGGCCGCGCCGTACTCGCCCCGCAGCAGGCACACCGTGCCGATGTTGTTGCAGGCGATGCCGATGCCCTGTTTTTCGCCCAGCTGTTGGTAGATCAGCAGCTGTTGCTTGCCGCATTGTTCGGCCCTGGCGTAATCGCCCCACTCGAGGTAGACGCTGGCCATATTGCCGACGGCCGTGGCCAGCGAGGCCCGGTTGTTTTGCTCGATGCTGAGGGCCTCCTGCCGCCGGTAGTATTCCATCGCCCGGTCCAGGTCGCCCATGTCGTTGTAGACGATCCCCAGGTTGCCGGTGGTCGAGTTGATGCCGTCCTGGTCGCCGATCTCGGTCGAGATCTCCAGGTCGCGCTGGAAACACTCGATGGCCTTGGCGTACTCGCCCCGCCGCCAGTGCAGCGAGCCGAGATAGTTGAGCGCCTTGCCGAGCTCCTTTTTGTTCCCGGTCGCGGTGAAGTGGCCGACCGCGCCGTCGATCAGCCCGCGCGCCGTCTCGTCGCGGCCGGTGTTGAAATGCAGCCATCCCAGGGTGCCGTCGTAGTGCGCCTTCTTGTCGGCCATGCCGAACGCCGCGGCCCGCTCGCGGCACGCGTCGTAGACCCGCTCGGCCCGGGCCCATTCGCCCATGGCGAACAGGATATCGGAGCGCGCCTCCTGGACCGCGAACGGGAAATATGACCGCCGGGTGGGATCGCCCCACCACAGCGCGCGCGGCTTGTATCCGTGGGCGGCCGCCATCACCGTTTCAGGTCGATCCCGGCGGGGCAGTGGTCCGATCCCGTCACCTCGGGCAGCAGATAGGCGTCGGCCACGCGCTGCTTCAGGTTCTGCGAGACATAGAAGTAATCGATGCGCCAGCCCACGTTGCGCTCGCGGGCCCGGCTGATCACGTCCCACCAGGAATACAGCCCGCCCTCGGGGTGGAACAGCCGCAGCGTGTCGACGAAGCCCGCCGCCAGGAAGCGGTCGACCCATTCACGTTCCTGCGGCAGGAAACCGGACACCTTCGAGTTCTCCTTGGGCCGCGCCAGGTCGATCTCCCGGTGCGCGGTGTTGACGTCGCCGCACACGACGATCCTTTTCCCCGCCCGCAGCAGTTTTATCATCCGGTCGAGGAACGCCTCGTAGAATTCCATCTTGTACTGCAGGCGCTGTGGCGAGGCCTTGCCGTTGGGGAAATAGACGTTGAACAGCAGGAAGTCCCCGAAGTCGGCCTGGA
>DATJQG010000252.1:0-2751 GCA_035506015.1 Candidatus Edwardsiibacteriota bacterium | reverse complement strand
ACGCAGCTGTCTGACCACGCTGATCCCGTCGATGTCGGGCAGGCCCAGGTCCAGGATCATCAGGTCGGGGCGGTGGACCAGGATACCGTTGAGCGCCTCGCCGCCGTTAGTGGCCTCATACACGGTGTGGCCGTGCGCGGTCAGCGAGGCTTGCAGGAAGCGGCGGATGGCCGTCTCGTCATCCACCACCAGGATTCTGAGCTGCGATTCGTTCACCCGTTTTTACCCCAGTTGTCTCCTGAGCGCCCGCCAGCGGCAGCGTAAACAATACAATCGTGCCCCGGTCGGGGCGGTTCTCGGCCCAGATGTGCCCGCCGTGCGCCTCGACAATTCCGCGGCTGATCGACAGGCCCAGCCCCGTCCCGACCACATTGTCCGGCCGCTCCACGCGGTAGAACTTGTCGAAGATGCGGCTCAGGTCTTCGGGCGGGATGCCCTCGCCGCGGTCGGCGACCGCGAACTGGACCTCGGTGTGGTTGCCGCGCACGCGGATCTCGACCGGCCCACCGGGCGGAGAATACTTGATGGCGTTATCCAGCAAATTTACCATCACACGCGCGATCAGCACCAGATCCATCGGCGTGGGCGGCGTATTCTCCGGCACGTCGATGATTACCTGGCGGTCGCCGAGGCGCTTATCGACCTCCTGGAGCGCCACGCCGATCACGTCCTGCACGTCGCACAGCTCCTTGTTCACCTTGACGGTGTCGGCTTCCAGTCGGGTCATATCGAGCAGGTTGCCGACCAGCCGGTTGAGCCGCTCGGCCTCGTCCAGAGCGGTACGGGCCAGCTCGGCGCGGGTGGCTTCGTCCAGGAAGGCGGCGTCGGCGCGCAGGCTGCTGAGCGCGCCGGTGATCGAGGCCAGCGGGGTGCGCAGGTCGTGCGAGATCGAGTTGAGCAGCGCCGTCTGGAGCTTCTCGGCCTCCTGCATCAGCTGGACCTGGCGGGCCTGGTCGGCCAGCTCGGTGCGCTCGATAGCCAGGGCGCACAGGCTGGCCGAGGCTTCCAGGAAGCGCCGCTGCTCAGGGGTGAGATGATCCTCCGGGGTATTGAATACGATGCCCAGCACGCCGACCGTCCCCTGGGCGGTGCGCAGCGGGAAATAGCTGGCGTTCGAGGCCGGCAGGGTATCGGTGCCTCGGCCGGCCTGGTGGCCCTGGTGGAACACCCAGTTGGCGACCGCCATCTCGTCCGGGCTGATGGTCAGGCCGAGGCTGGCGGCGCGCAGGGTGAGCTTGTTTTTCTCGGCCAGCAGAACGCCCACCCGCTGGGCGAAGGTCTCGGTGAAAAAGCGGACGATCACGTCCAGCACCGCCGGCAGCCCGGCCGAACCGGCCAGCTCCTTGCTGAGATCGTACAGCGCGGCGGTCTGGGTCTGGCGGCGCTGGGCGGCCTGGGCCTGCTCGCGCGCCTGGGCGGCCAGGTTGCTGATCACCAGCCCGACGACCAGCAGCACCAGGAAGGTCAGGATGTATTCGGCGTCATCGACCACGAAGGTCAGACGGGGCGGGGTGAAGAAAAAGTCGAAGGTCGCCACGCTGAGCAGCGAAGTGAGGATGGCCGGGCCGCGACCCCAGCGCAGCGCCACGACCACCACGGCCAGCAGGTAGACCATCACCAGGTTGACCGCGGCAAACATGGGGTGCATCATGCTGCTGATCAGCGTCGCCACCAGGACGGCGATCAGGCTGGGCAGGTAGCGGATCCAGCGGCCCGAGGGCTTGAGGTGCAGCGCATCGACCAGCGAGCGCGGCGTGGCCTCGGTGCTGATGAAGAACACGTCGATCTCGCCGCTCTGGCGGATCAGGTTGTCGATGATCGAGCCGCGCAGCATGTCCAGCCAGTAGGGGCGCAGCGGCTTGCCGACGATAATCTTGGTGACGTTGTGCGCGCGGGCGAACTCGACGGCCGTATCGGCCACCGTGCCGCCGGGCAGCCGGGTCGTGCGCGCGCCCAGCTCCTCGGCCAGCTGGAGGGCGTGGCCTACCCGGTCACGCTCGGCCTCGGTCAGGCGGCTATGCTCAGGCGTCTCGACGTACAGCGCCCACCACGACGCGCCCAGCTCGTCGGACAGGCGGCGCGCGGCGCGGATCAGGCGCTCGGACAGCAGGCTGGGGCTGATGCAGACCAGGATGCGCTCCTCGGCATGCCACGGGCCGAGGATGGCGTGGACCTGCATGTAGGCGCGCATCTGGTCGCCGACGCGCTCGGCGGCGCGGCGCAGCGCCAGCTCGCGCAGGGCGGTCAGGTTGCCGCGGCGGAAGAATTTCTGGATGGCGCGCGCGGCTTCGTCCGGGACGTAGACCTTGCCCTCCTCGAGCCGCCGCTGAAGCTCGTCGGGCGGGAGGTCAACCAGTTCCAGGTCGTCGGCCTGGTCGATCACCCAGTCGGGAATGGTCTCGCGCACGGTCACGCCGGTGATCTGGGCGACCACATCATTGAGGCTTTCCAGGTGCTGGATGTTGAGCGTGGTGTATACGTCAATGCCGGCGGCCAGCAGCTCTTCCACGTCCTGGTAGCGCTTGGCATGGCGCGAGCCGGGCGCGTTGGTATGTGCCAGCTCATCGACCAACACCAGCGCCGGATGGCGGTCCAGAATGGTGTCCAGGTCCATCTCGCCGAGCATGACGCCGCGGTGCTCGACGCCGCGCCGCGGGATGACCTGGAGCCCTTCCAGCCGGGCCTCGGTCTCGGCGCGGTGGTGCGTCTCGACATAACCGACCACCACGTCGAGGCCCTCGGCGCGGCGTT
>DATJQG010000251.1:0-2902 GCA_035506015.1 Candidatus Edwardsiibacteriota bacterium | reverse complement strand
GCCGGTCCAGCACCTCGCGGAAGCCCTTGGCCGTGTCCAGCACCATCGCCAGCTCGTCCCGCGACAGCGACTCCAGGTCCAGCAGGTCCTTTCTATTCCACTTCATCGGGCGCCCGCTCCTTGATGATCACCTTCTCCTCGCCGTCCTCCTCCTTGGTGCGCACGCCGATGATCTCGTGCTGCGAGGTCGGCACGTTCTTGCCGACGTAGTCGGCCTTGACCGGCAGCTCGCGGTGGCCGCGGTCGATCAGCACCGCCAGCTCGATCCGCTTGGGCCGCCCGAAGTCCAGGATCTCGTCGATCGCGGCCCGCACCGTGCGCCCGGTGTACAGCACGTCGTCCACCAGGATCACCACCTTGCCGGTGACGTCGAAGGCCACCTCGGTCTGGTTGACCACCGGCTGGTGGGCGATGGTCTGCAGGTCGTCGCGGTAGAAGGTGATGTCCAGCGCGCCGTACGGCACCTCGGTCTTCTCGATCTTGTCGATCACCCCGGCGATCCGCTTGCCCAGGGTCGAGCCCCGCCGCTTGATGCCGATCACCGCCAGGTCGGCCGTGCCCTTGTTGCGCTCGATGATCTCGTGGGCGATCCGCACCAGCGCCCGCTCCATCTGCTTGGCGTCCATGATCACCGCTTTGGCCTTGGTCATAAACCCTCCGGATGTGTATTGTGAGATTGAATTTGAGGATCGTATTCGCTCGGTTTCCGTCATGCTGCGAACGTCGGCATGCTTGGCCGTCAAAGCATCTATCGGTACAATCGGGGCAGATTCTTCACGGGCAAGGCAGACCAGTCTGATTCAGAATGACGAATTTCATTCGTAGATTCCACGCGCCTCCGTGTCGCCGTGGCAAATGGGACAAAAAAAACCTCTGATCCCGCGGTCGCGGTATCAGAGGGGAACCTGTATGTGATGGTGCACGATACATGTTTGGGTCCTTTCTGACCTCACAGGATCAGACTTAAAGGTAATAATCTACTTTGACAGTATACACGACTTTGGCCCGAAAGTCAAGGGTTTTCTGCGGGCCTGTCGGCCCACGCAGCGGTCGATGTCGACAGCGTCACGGTGCACGATGATGAGGTAATCTGGTCAAGATCACCGGCATGGCTCATTCTCCGTTCTTGATGGTCAGGTACACGCCCGACAGGATCAGCAGCCCGCCGCCGATCTCGTAAAGAGTCGGGACCTGCCGCAGGATCAGCCACGCCAGGACGGCCGCGCCCACCGGCTCGGTGATGGTCAGCATGGCGATGCGCGAGGCCAGCCAGTGCTTCAGCCCCCAGTTGAAGGAGGTGTGCCCCAGGACCTGCGGCCCCAGCGCGGCCAGCAGGAACCACAGGTAGTTGATCCCGGCGAAGCCCCGCAGCGGGACGTGGAACGCCAGGCAGGCCGCCAGCAGGATCGCTGCGGTGATGCCGTAGCAGACCGTGCCGTAGGACATGATGTCCATGTGCGCGCGCAGCCGCCGGCCGACCAGCAGGTAGCCCGAGGCCATCACCGCCCCGCCCAGGGCCAGCAGGTTGCCGATATTGGCGCGCGGGTCGCTGGCGGCCAGCGACCGGCCGGCGATCACCAGGCCGCCCGCGATCACCAGGGCGACCGCCACAAGCAGGCCCCGCGACGGCTTCTCCCGCAGCAGCAGCCAGCCGAGGATGGTGACGAACAGCGGGTTGGTGGTGACGAACACCACCGAGCTGGTGACCGTCGTGAAGCCCAGCGAGTAGATCCACAGCACGAAGTGCAGCGAAAGGAAGGCGCCGGCCAGCCCGGCCCACAGCAAATCCCCCACCCTGACCCTGCCGGCACGGCCCTGGGCGAGGAACAGCGGCAGCAACAGCAGGGCGGTAAAGCCCAGCCGGTAGAAGGCGATGGCCAGCGGCGCGGCTGGCGACGGCCCGGCCGTCGCCAGCTTGATCAGGATCGAGCCGAACGAGATGCCGGCGATGCCCGCGGCCATCACCGGCCAGAAATATGGCGGCTTGCTGCTTCCCATGCGTTCGATGGTTTCCCGGCTGGCGCGGCTACTGCTTGACGATGGTATCGCGCATCCAATTGACGTCATCGCGCTGGGGGTGGTCCTCGTTGTAGTGCAGCCCGCGCGATTCCCGGCGCTGCGAGGCGCAGTCGATCACCAGCCCGGCGATGGCGGCCAGGTTGCGCAGCTCGGCCAGCTCCTCGCCCACCCGGTACTTCCAGTAGTAGTCGCTGATCTCGTCGGTGATCACCGCCAGGCGCGCGGCGGCCCGCGCCAGACGCTTGTCGCTGCGCACGATGCCGACGTAGTTCCACATCAGCTGGCGGATGGCGTGGCGGTTGTGCGAGACCACCACCTTCTCGTGGCTGGGCACCGAGCCGACGTAGTCCCATGCCGGCACCGCCGCCGCGGCCGCCCGCTCGTCGCCCGCGGCCTGGGCGGCCCGGGCCGCGAACACCAGGGCCTCCAGCAGCGAGTTCGAGGCCAGGCGGTTGGCGCCGTGCACGCCGGTGCAGGCCGTCTCGCCCGCGGCGTAGAGGCCGGGGACGTCGGTGCGGCCCCACAGGTCGGTGCGCACGCCGCCGCAGATGTAATGGGCCGCGGGCACCACCGGGATGCGCAGCGCCGCCAGGTCGATGCCCCGCTCGGCGCAGCCCGCGGTGATGTTGGGGAAGCGCTGCCGGAAGCGGTCCAGGCCGATCTTGGCGATGTCCAGCACCACGTGGCTGTCGCCCGATGCCTTGAGCTCCGAGTCGATGGCGCGGGCCACCACGTCGCGCGGCGCCAGGTCCGCGGACCGGTGGTAATCCGGCATGAACGCCCTGCCGGCAAGGGTCCGCAGCACCCCGCCCTCGCCCCGCACCGCCTCGGAGATCAGGAACGAGCGGCCGGTCTTGTCCAGGTGGTCCAGGTACAGCGTGGT
>DATJQG010000250.1:0-2591 GCA_035506015.1 Candidatus Edwardsiibacteriota bacterium | reverse complement strand
CATCGTCTGCACGGCGTACACCGGGTAGGCCGGGTCCGGGCACAGGGCCTGGTCGCCAGGGTCGAACAGCGCCCAGGGGATGTGGGCCAGCCCGTCCTTGGCGCCCATCAGGCACAACACTTCGTGTTGCGTGTCAAGGACGACACCGAAACGGCGTTGGTACCAATCAGCGACCGACTGCCGGAATTTGGTCATCCCCTCGTACGCCGGGTAGCGGTGGTGCCGGGGATCGGCCGCCTGGGCCTGCAGCGCCGCGATGATGTGCGGCGGCGTCGGCAAGTCGGGGTCGCCCACGCCCAGGTCGATGACGTCCTTGCCGGCGGCGGTCAGCGCGGTCTTCTTGGCGTTGAGCCCGGCGAACAGGTAGGGCGGCAGCTGGGCCAGCCGCGATGCGGGGGCGATCCTCATCGGCGCTGCTTCGCTTTGGCGATCAGCTCGTTGGCCTTGGAGACCTTCATCGCCTCGTGGTCGCCGTTGGCCAGGTAATCCTCCAGCATGGCGATGCCCTCCCTGGTCTCGGCCGCGCTGCGGCCGGGCTTGTCCAGCAGCCGCGTGCCCAGCAGGAAGCTGACCGCATGCTTGTTGGCCGCGTGGCGGTGGGCCAGCCGCAGGTACTTGATCGACGAGTCGGACTGCTGGGGCGCGCTCAGCAGGTAGCCGATGTTGAAGTAATCGACCGTGCCGTTGCTGTCCAGCGCCACGGCCAGCTGGTAGTAGTGCAGGGCCGAGTCCTTGGCGGACCGGCGCATGAAGCAGAAGCCCAGGTTCTCGTAGAACGGCAGCGGCGCCAGGCCCTGCGCCAGCCCCCGCCGCAGCAGGGCGATGGCCGCGTCCAGCGTGTCCTTGCGGACATAGGCCTGGGCCAGCGCGATGTAGGCGTCGGCGTAGCGCGGGTCGCACTGCACCGCCCGGGCGAACTGGCCGATCGCCTTGTCCCGCGTCTTGGCCGTCGAATAGCAGATCCCCAGGTTATAGTATGCCGGGGCGAACGATCTGTTCAGCCACAGCGCGTCCTTGAATTCCCGTATCGCCGCCGCGGTGTCGCCCTGCTGGAACCGCTCCGCGCCTTTCAGCAGGTGCTGCTCCGGCGTGCCGGAGACGCAGCCGGACAGCGCGGCAAGACTCAAAATGCAAAATGAAAAAATTAAAATGCGAGCGCTGTCCTGCTGACCGGATCGTTCCAATCGATGACGCGGTCTACGGTCGGAATGTGCCTTGTGCATGTTGCATCTTTCATTATTCATTTTTCATTTTTAACCCTAAGACGTCCTGCATGTCGTACAGCCCGGGCTTGGCGTCCAGCACGAACTGCGCCGCCAGCAGCGCGCCCTCGGCGAACACCCGGCGGCTGTGGGCGCGGTGCACCAGCTCCAGCCGCTCGCCCAGGCCCGCGAAGGTGACGGTGTGCTCGCCCACGATGTCGCCGGCCCGCACCGAGAACACGCCGATCTCGTTGGCCGTACGGGCCCGGCTGCCCGTCTGTCGCTCGTAGACCGGCACGCCGCCCCGCGCCTGGATGATCTCGTCCAGCAGCCGCTTGGCCGTGCCGCTGGGCGCGTCCTTCTTCCACTTATGGTGGCTCTCCACGATCTCGGCCTCGAAGGATCGCGGCAGCTTCCGCGCGGCCGTCCGCACCAGCGAGTACAGCAGGTTGACGCCGACCGACATGTTGGACGACACCACCATCGGGATCTCGCGGGCCAGCTCGCCGAACAGGTCGCGGTGCTCCTCCATCAGGCCGGTGGTGCCGATCACCATCGGCTTCTTGATGATGGCGGCCTTCTTGGCGTTGGCCAGCGTGCCGTCGGGCGTGCTGAACTCGATGATCACCTGGCCCTGGTTCATCGCCAGCAGCAGGTCGTCGACCAGCGGCGGCGTGTCCGCCACGCAGGAGTTGCCGATCTTGGGGTGCCCGCGCCGCTCGACCATGGCCGAGATCTTGAAGGCGGGGTTCTCCTGGACGGCCTCGATCAGGGCCTGGCCCATCCGCCCCGCCGCGCCGCAAAGTATCAGTTGTATCATGCGGTCAATTATAAGACAAACAAGGCCTTGATGCAATAGCAATTATCGCCCGACCACCCCCTCGAAGCTGACCGTCGCGAAGTAGTCCTCCAGCCGCTCGGCCCGCCTGATCTGCACCGTGGAGCCGTCCGGCCGCAGCAGCAGTTCGGCCGACCGCAGCTTGCCGTTGTAGTTGAACCCCATGGCGTGGCCGTGGGCCCCGGTGTCGTGGATCACCACCAGGTCGCCGGGCTCGATCGCGGGCAGCGGGCGGTCCACCGCGAACTTGTCGTTGTTCTCGCACAGCGACCCGGTCAGGTCGTAGACCATGTCGCAGGGCAGGTGCTCCTTGCCCGCCACGGTGACGTGGTGGTAGGCGCCGTACATGCCGGGCCGCATCAGGTCGGCCATGCTGGCGTCCAGGCCGACGAACTCCTTGTAGGTCCGCTTGCGGTGCAGCACCCGGGCCACCAGCCAGCCGTAGGGGCCGGTGATGTAGCGCCCGCACTCGGTGAACAGCCGCACCGGGTGCAGGCCGCCGGGCACGATGATCCGCTGGTAGGCGTCCCTGATCCGCTCCGACAGCAGCC
>DATJQG010000249.1:0-3452 GCA_035506015.1 Candidatus Edwardsiibacteriota bacterium | reverse complement strand
CCCGCCATGCGGCGTCAGCTGGACATGGGCCGCCCCCAGCGGCGCCCAGCGCTGTGGCCGGCTGGCCGGCGCGGCGCAGAACAGTCCGATGGTCGGCGTGCCCACGGCGGCGGCCAGGTGCAGCGTGCCGGTGCTGCTGGCGACCACGGCCCGGCACTGCATCAGCAGCGCGGCCAGCTGCGGCAGCGAACGGTCGGGGCCGAGCTGCGGCGCTTGCGAGCGCCCTGCGGCGCGCCGCAGCAGCTCCTGTTCTCCCGGCCCTCCCACCACCGCCACCGCAACGCCCCGCAGCCGGAGGGCCTCGGCCAGCGCGGCGTAGGCCTCGGCCGGCCAGTTGGGCGAGGAGCCGCGGTTGGCGGGCAGGAGGGCCACCGGCCATTCCAGCTTGTGGTCCGCCAGGTCCCGGCGGGCCCCCTGCTTCAATTCGTCGTCCAGGGTCAGCTCCGGGACGATGTCGCCGCTGCGGCCGGGGAACAGTTTCTTCGCCACGGCCAGGTTGAAATCGATCTCGTGGGCCTCGTCGGCGGCCAGCTCCGGATAGCCCGAGCGGAAACCGGTCAACGGATAGTAGGGCCGCCAGCCCAGCCCGGCCTTGGCCCCGATCCCGGCGAACAGGCTGGCCCAGGCCAGCGCCTTGGCCGGCTTCAGCATCAGCACCGCATCGTAGCGGCCGCGCCGCAGCGCAGCCGCCAGGCGGAACAGGTTGGCATCATAGGAGACCACGTCGTCGGCATAACGCTGTTCGCGGAACAACCCCGCCAGCGACGGCGCGGTCATGAAGCCGATCCGCGCGTCCGGCAGGTTGCGGCGCAGGTATTTCAGCACGGCCACGGCGTTGATGGCGTCACCCAGCCGGTCCTGCCGCACGACCAGGATGTTCTTCCCCCGCCGGTCCATCAGGCCATGCCCGCCGTGGGCGGCAGTTCGAAAGGCTTGGCCGGCGTTGGTTCTGCCGCGGGCGGCGGTGTCGGGACCGGGTCATCGACCGCGGTCAGCTCGGTGAAGGCGATGGTCCAGTAGCTGTATTCATAGACGCCGTAGACCGCCGTGATCACCACCAGCAGCGGCAGGCCGATCAGCAGCGCCGGGATCAGCCCCAGCCACAGGTTGATGATGCCCGCCACCACGAACGGGATGGCGAACAGCAGCCCCGCCACCATCATCGCCATCCCCGCGGCGAAGCCGATGGCGAGGTTGACCAGCCACAGCACGACCGTGGTGCCGAGGTGCCGCCTGGCCAGCGCCCAGCCGTGCGCCACCGCCGCGCCGACCGGGTCGCCGCGCAGCGCCGCGAACCGCAACGCGTAGTTCCAGGCCAGGCCCAGCGCGATCATCAGGGCCAGCGCGGGCAGCAGCAGCAGCAGCAGCCAGGCCACGCCCAGCGCGACCAGCACGCCCTGCTTGGTGGCGATCATCACGATCGGCGGCACGAAGCCGGCCAGCATGATGCCGACGACGATCAGCAGCAGCAGCAATTCCAGCCCCAGCACCCGCCCGAAGCAGTCGTAGCCCATGGACAGGGTCTGCTCGAACCCGCCGGCGCGCCCGGCCGACGCCTCGGCCGTGCCGCGGACCAGGCCGCCGGCCGACAGCACCTGCAGCACCCCCAGCACCAGCAGCAGCACCGCCCCGGCGAACACCAGCGCCAGCACCAGCCCGGGATGGCTGGTGATCCAGCCGGTGATCGCGGCGGCCCGGTCACCCTCCGACGCCCGGCCGCCGATGTTCGAGAACGTGCCCCCGCCCATCGAGGCGAAGAAGCCGAACACCCACAGGTAACGGTGCTTCCAGGCGATGGCGAGCGAGCGGTTGACGATCGCGGAATAGTTCATTGCGGCTCACGACTGATGTTGATCGGGAAAAAAGCGGAGATCCTCGAGCGACCGCCGGGCATGGGCTTGATTGCGTTCCCGCTTGGTGGGATAGTCCCGCCCCAGCGGCGGCAGCAGCCCGAAATTGGCGTTCATCGGCTGGAACGGCCGCGCCGGCGGCGCGCTGACATGGTGGCAGAGCTGGCCGATCATGGTCGTCAGCGGCGGGGAGACCGGCGTTTTCCCGTCCAGCAACAGCGCGGCGTTGATCCCGGCCAGCAGCCCGCTGGCGGTGGATTCCACATAGCCCTCGACACCCGTCAGCTGCCCGGCGAAGAACAATGAGGGCCGCGCGGCGGCCTGCAGCGTGGGCAGCAGCAGGCCCGGGGCATTGAGGTAGCTGTTGCGGTGCATGCTGCCGTAGCGCAGGAATTCCGCCCGTTCCAGCCCCGGCACCATGCCGAACACCCGCCGCTGCTCGCCCTGCGCCAGCTGGGTCTGGAACCCCACCAGGTTGTACATCGTGCCGGCGGCGTTCTCCTGCCGCAGCTGCAGCACGGCATAGGGCCGCCGGCCTTCGTGCGGGTTGAACAGCCCCACCGGCTTCATCATGCCGAACCGCAGCGCATCGGGACCGCGCTCGGCCAGCGCTTCGACCGGCATGCAGCCCTCGAAGTAGTGACCGGCCTCGAACCCATGCGGCCGGTGGCGCTCGGCGCCCGCCAGCGCGGCGACGAAGTCGCGGTACTGCTGCTTGGTCAGGGGGCAGTTCCAGTACTGGCCGTCGT
The DNA here is from genome assembly GCA_035506015.1 of Candidatus Edwardsiibacteriota bacterium. Classification (GTDB taxonomy): domain Bacteria; phylum Edwardsbacteria; class AC1; order AC1; family EtOH8; genus DATJQG01. The sequence continues at coordinate 853 of DATJQG010000249.1, read as the reverse complement.
CCGAGTAACGGCTGCCGCGGAACATTTTCGCCTGGTCGAGCGAATCGGCCGACACGATCGGCGCGATGGCGTCGTAGAAGAACAGGTTGTCCGCGCCGGCGAACGCCGCGATGCCGGACGCCAGCGCGTCCGATGTCAGCGGGCCGGAGGCGACGATGCACGGCCCGTCAGGAATGGCCGTGGCCTCCTCCTGACGGATCGTCACGCCGGGCAGCGCAGCGATCCGCTCCGTCACCAGCCGGGCGAAGCCCGCGCGGTCGACCGCCAGCGCCTTGCCGGCCGGCACCGCGCACAGCTTCGCCGTCTTGACGATCAACGAATCGAGCAGTTTCAGCTCGGCCTTGAGCAGGCCATGGGCGTTGGCCGGCTCGACCGACTTCAGCGAGTTGCTGCAGACCAGCTCGGCCAACAGCCCGGTCCGGTGGGCGGGCGTGGTGACTGGCGCGGGCTCGTCCCGGCCCGTATAGCGCATCTCATATAATGTGACGCGCACGCCGCGCTTGGCCAATTGATATGCGGCCTCGCAGCCCGCCAGTCCCCCGCCGATGATGGTAACGCTGTTGTCAAGTTTTAGATTCAAAGCTTACACTAATTGCAATTTAAAATCAAGTTGAATTGAAGTTCTGAGCTGTCTTACCGTCATCCTGAACACTGCTCCATGCCTCGCACGTGAAGGATCTGTCACAATGAGTTCAGATTCTTTGATGGTCAGGCGCGATGCTATTCGCAGAATGACGGTAACTGCTCGGCGTCATCCTGAACGTGGCGTCCCGCCTTGTCAGTGGAGGATCTGTTGCTTGTGAATGTTTCAGATCCTTCGAAAGTCAGGCATGATGGGCCCCTCAGAATGACG
>DATJQG010000248.1:0-3401 GCA_035506015.1 Candidatus Edwardsiibacteriota bacterium | reverse complement strand
ATAACAAAAGCGGTCCCATGGTTCCCACAGTCGATACAACGTAAAACGGAATGTATTCCACACGAGTTGTACGATCCGGCCTTGCGGCATTTGTCCGTTCGTATAGGACAGCACGTCCATCAGACTGTGCTTGTCGGATTTCCACGAACCATAAAAAACAGAATATTCACTGACCAAGCCCTGGCGCACGCTGCCATCGACCGGTGGCATTCGTTTCATGACATCAGTAACCAACGCGTATGATTCAGGCCGGTTCCTTTGTATCTTCTCGATGACCGCCAGGCCTTCACACGTTGTCCCGGTGTTGACAAGGGAGATCATCTTGCCGATCAGCGTCGGGTCCTGCGCCAGCAATGACTGCAGCTTGTTCGATTTGTCGAAGTATCTCCGGCAACCGCTCCAGTCCCCGGCCGCGGCGCGCTTGACCGCGTACAGCACGTACAGCCGGTGCAGGGTCTGCACGCCCATGTAGTTGGGGATGCGCATGGCGATCACGCTGTCGATCGACATGGCCCGGTAATCCTTCCAGACCAACAGCGTGCAGGCCAGCGCGCTGTCCGCTTTTGCCAGCCATGGGCCATTGAGCGTTTCCAGCCGGTCAATCAGCGGAGCCAGGTACTTGAGCGTGTCCGGGTTGTCCGACAGCGCCGGCAACATGGAATACAGCTGCGGCAGCGACTTCCCGTCTGCGGGCAGCCGCGACTTGATGCTGTCCGCGACCCGCCACAGCAGCGGGCCGGCGTTGCCGTGCTGCTGATAAGCAGGCATGGCGGCCTTCCAGTCCCGCGGCAGGCCCATCGTTTCCAGGACCTTCTGCTGCCTCGCGACCAGCGCGCCGAACACCACGGCCGAGACGCCCCACATTATAAGGTACGCGGCGAACAGGACGCCGATCGCCCGCGCGAACAGCTTGAATGCCCCGGCCGGGCCGCCTGCCACCATCACGCTGCGCAACGGCAGGCTGCGCGCGCGCTTCCACAATAGAATGTAGCCGGCGATGGTCAACCCGATCGGCAGCACCAGCGCGATGATGACGCCGCCGGCCGTGGTCAGGATCAGGTTCCAGCCGGTGATGATCTCGACGAACCCCGCCAGCAGCATCACGATGACCCACCAGGCCAGCAGCGCCGCCAGCATCAGGACGCCGTCGCCGATCCCCGCAAAGATCTTTGCCAGCCGGACGTTCATGGGCAATGCGATCGTTTATTCTTCCGGCAGGGTTATCACTCCACCTTGCGCATCCAGCGCACCACCGTGGCCATGTCGATCCCGCCGGGGCAGGTGATCACGCAGCGGCCGCAGCCCACGCAGCCGATCACCGGGTTCTTCTCCAGGTAGTCCATCGAGAGCTTGTGGTAGAACCAGCGCTTGCGGCGGTCGGCCCGCGTGGCGCGCGGGTTGTGGCCCGAGACCTCGCGGGTGAACCCGGCGAAGTCGCAGGTGTCCCACATCCGGAAGCGCGCGCCCTCGCCGGCGCCGGTCATCTTGTCGTCGACGTCGAAGCAGGAGCACATCGGGCAGACGTAGATGCAGCCGCCGCAGCCGATGCAGTAGCCGGCCACCTTGTTCCAGAAGTCGGGCTTGACCTTGCCCTGGTCCAGCTTGCGCATCGCCTTGGCGAAGAAGCTGACCGGCTCCTGGAAGGTCTTCTCGGCCTCGACCTCCAGCCGCCGCCGCCGCTTCATGTCCTCGTCCCGGCCGGCGGAAAAATACTTGGCGTGCCGCTTGACGAACTCCTCGCCCCTGGCCGTGCCGGTCTCGGCCAGGTAGCGCGCGCCCAGGTCGGTCAGCTGGACGTCGTAGCCCTTGGACAGGAACGGCCCGCTGTCGGTGCAGACGCAGAAGCACTTCGGGCCCGCCTGAGTGCAGGCGATGCTGACGAACACGGCCCGCTCGCGCCGCGCCAGGTACAGCGGGTCGGGCAGCGGGTCGCCGGACGTCCAGTCGGGCCGGGCGGCCGCGCCCTTGCCGAAGAAGCTGTCGAAGTAGTTGACGGCCGACATGTCGCAGGAGCGCAGGCCCCAGATCACCGCCGGGGCGTCGTCGCGGGGCGTCTCCAGGGCGGTGCCGCCGCGCGTCGTCCGGAACCGGAACAGCTCCTCGCGCTGGGGGAAGACGTAGCGCTTGGCGCCCAGGAAGCCGTTGACGTAGTCCGCGACCAGCTCCTTCTCGGTGGACAGCCGGTCCAGCATGGTGTCGCCGCGCTCGCCGCGCACCGGGCCCCACACCTCGTGCTTGGACCGCAGCAGCGCCGCGATCAGCGCGGGGACCTTGTCCTTGGGAAGGGAGTACAGTTTCTTTTCCGGCATGATGGCGGTCTTCTATCGCTGGGTTGGATGGTGAGAAATGCAACAATACGCCACGGCCGCGGGCCGGCAAGCCGGCCCGCGGAATTGTGAATTATTTCACAACGACGGGAAAAAGTCAAGGGGTTTGTGGCGGGGGTCAGTCCTCGTAGCGGGCGGCGATCGGCATCCGCCGGCCGATGCCGAAGGCCTTGCTGGTGACCTTGAGGCCGGGCGCGGCCTGCCGGCGCTTGTACTCGCTGGCCCGCACCAGCTGCGCCACCGCCGCCACCGTCTCGGGCGGGAAGCCCTGCGCCGCGATCTGCTCGGGCGAGCGCCGGTCCTCGATGTAGTGGGCCAGGATGGCGTCCAGCACGTCGTAGGGCGGCAGGGTGTCCTGGTCGGTCTGGTTGAGCTTGAGCTCGGCCGAGGGCGGCTTAGCGATGGTGGCGGCCGGGATCAGCTCGCGCTGGCGGTTGGCGTGGGCCGCCAGCCGGTAGACCAGCGTCTTGGGCACGTCGGCCAGCACCGCCAGCCCGCCGCTCATGTCGCCGTAGAGCGTGCAGTAGCCCACGGCCATCTCGCTCTTGTTGCCGGTGGACAGCACCAGGTACCCGAACTTGTTGGAGAAGGCCATCAGGATGTTGCCGCGGATCCGGGCCTGGATGTTCTCCTCGGTGATGTCCGAGGGCTTGCCGTGGAAATGGGCCTTGAGCGTGCCCAGGTACGAGTTGAAGGCCTCGATGATCGGGACGGTCTTGAACGGGATGCCCAGGTTGGCGGCCAGCTGCTGCGAGTCGTCGACGCTGCCCTTTGAGGAATACGGCGACGGCATTGTGACGCCCAGCACGTTGCCGGCGCCCAGCGCGTCGCGGGCGATGCAGGCCACCAGCGCCGAATCGATGCCGCCGGAGAGGCCGACCACGGCCTGGGAAAAACCGGTTTTGGAAAGGTAATCGTGCACGCCCAGCACCAGGGCCCGGTAGACGCTTTCGGCCTCGTCCGGCGCCAGGAACTCCAGCGCGGCCGCGTTGCGCGCTTCAACGCAGATCACCGATTCGGCGTACGCGGGGCACTGGGCGGACAGCCCGCCCCGGCCGTCCGCCGCGAAGCTGC
>DATJQG010000247.1:0-2467 GCA_035506015.1 Candidatus Edwardsiibacteriota bacterium | reverse complement strand
GACAGCCAGGTCCGCTGCGGGGCGTCGACCTTGAAGGTGGCCGCGTAGTTGGCAGCGCTGTAGAGGTTGGCGTTGACCACGCAGAAGATGCTGTTGCCGTACCGGAACGAGTAGGCCACGCCCAGGTAGGCGGCGGGCCCGTTCTGCGGCAGGCCCGGGAAGGTGGCCTTGAACGGCCCGCTGCCGTCCCCATGCCAGCCCGACCCGTAATAATGACCATAATTATTGATGTCGTGGTTGCCGATGGCCACGTAGAGCTGGATGTCGGACAGCGGATCGGCGTCGCTGAGGAACGTCTGCCAGTGGGCCGCGCACGTCGCCGAATCGGTGGCCGAGTAGAAGGCGTCGCCGCCGAAGATCCAGAAATCGGGCCGGGGGTTGAGCGTGTTGATCCGGTTCACGATGCGAAGAAACGCCGAATCGGGCAACGGCTGGGAGTCGGAATTGCCCTGGGCGTCGCAGGTGGTGACGAAGCGGAACGGCTGGGCGGCCAGCGGCGCGGCGGCCAGGGCCAGCAGCGCGGCGGTAAAGGCCAGCAACGCTATGCGTGAGCGTGGGACCATGGGGTGACCTTCATTTTGATTGACTTAGCATTATACCGCCGATCTGACGCGAATGCAAGGCCCGGACGGCCGATTATTTCCAGCGCCTCAGCCGCAGGCTGTTGGAGACCACGCTGACCGAGGAGAAGGCCATGGCCGCGGCGCCGATCATCGGGTTGAGCAGGATGCCGAAGGCGGGGTACAGCGCGCCGGCCGCCACCGGGATGCCGATCACGTTGTAGACGAAGGCCCAGAACAGGTTCTGCCTGATGGTCCGCAGCGTGGCCCGCGACAGCCGGATGGCGTCGGCCACCAGCCCCAGGTCCTCGCCCACCAGGACAATGTCGGCCGACTCGATGGCCGCGTCCGTGCCGGCGCCCATGGCGATGCCGATGTCGGCCTGGGCCAGCGCCGGCGCGTCGTTGATGCCGTCCCCCACCATCGCCACCACCAGCCCCTGCCGCTGCAGCCGCCGGACCTGCTCGGCCTTGTCCTGCGGCAGCACCTCGGCCATCGTCCGGTCGATGCCCAGCTGGGCCCCGATGGCCTCGGCCACCGCGCGGTGGTCGCCGCTGATCATCATCACCTGCAGGCCAGCGGCGTGAAGCCGGGCGACCGCGGCCGGCGCGCTGGGCTTGACCGCGTCCGCCGCGGCGATGGCCCCGGCGAAGGCGCCGTCGACCGCCGCCAGCACGGTGGTCTTGCCCTCATGCTGCAGGCGGTCGACCAACTTGCGCAGCTCGCCGCAGTCGACGCCGCCCTCCTCCAGCAGCCGGCGGGTGCCTACCAGCACCCGCCGGCCCTCGACCATGGCCTCCACGCCGAACCCCGGCTTGGCCTGGAAGGCCGTGGCCGGCGCGTTGACAATGCCCCGGCCGGCGGCGTAGGCAGCGATGGCCTGGCCCACGGGGTGTTCGGACCCCGCCTCGGCGGCAGCGGCCGCCTGCAGCAGCTGCGGTTCGCTGAAGCCCGCCGCCACGGCCACGTTGGTCACCGCCACCCGCCCGGTGGTCAGCGTGCCGGTCTTGTCGAACACCACGGCGTCGATGCGGCGCGACCGCTCCAGGATGTCGCCGCTGCGGATCAGGATGCCGCGCTCCGCGCCGCGGCCCGTGCCGACCATGATCGCCGTGGGCGTGGCCAGCCCCAGGGCGCAGGGGCAGGCGATGATCAGCACCGCCACGGCGTTGACCAGCGCCAGGTTGAACCCGCCGGCGGCCCACCAGACGATGAAGGTCAGCGCCGCCACGCCCATCACCGCGGGCACGAACACCGCCGCGATGCGGTCGGCCAGCCGCTGCACCGGCGCTTTGGAGCCCTGGGCCCGCTCCACCAGCCGGATGATCTGCGCCAGCACGGTGCCGGCCCCGACCGCCGTGGCCCGGAACCGGAAGGTCCCGGTGCGGTTGATGGTGGCGCCGATCACGGCGTCGCCCGGCCCCTTGTCGGCCGGCACGCTCTCGCCCGTGACCATCGACTCGTCGACCGAGGACGATCCCCCGGTGACCACGCCGTCGGTGGCGATCTTCTCGCCCGGCCGCACCACGATGATGTCGCCCGGCACGATCCGCTCGACCGGCAGCTCCAGCTCGGCGCCGTCCCGCAGCACGCGGGCGGTCCGGGCCTGCAGCCCCACCAGCCGCTTGATGGCCTGCGAGGTCCGGCCCTTGGCACGCGCCTCCAGCAGCCGCCCCATCAGGATCAGCGTGACGATCACCGCCGACGAGTCGTAATAGGTGACCGCCGCCAGCCCGGCCCGTGCGATCAGCGACGGCAGGAACGTGGCCGCAACGCTGTAGAGGTACGCCGTCGACGTGCCCACGGCCACCAGGGTGTCCATGTCGGCGTTGCGGCGGCGCACTGCGGCGGCCAGGCCGCGGTAGAACGGCCAGCCCGAAATGAACTGGACCGGCGTGGCCAGCGCG
>DATJQG010000246.1:0-16446 GCA_035506015.1 Candidatus Edwardsiibacteriota bacterium | reverse complement strand
GATATCCTACATCGATCTTCACGGATTGATATTGTAGAGGTTGCGGCAACTCAGATTCTACTTTTAGCCCTTGTTGGCGCAACTCATATGCCAGACATTGCTGATAAGCTGATTCCAACAATCCAGGTCCAAGCGTCCGGTGAACCTTAATGGCTGAATCAACGATTATTCTTGCTATATCCTCAATATCCATAGTAGCATTCTTCGCGTCTTTGCGTCTTCGCGGTTCAGGATTCCGACAACAGGCTCTTTTCCTTCTTGGTGCGCTCGCGCATGTACAGCGCGCCGGAGAAGCATTTCTGCGCGCAGATCGAGCAGCCGATGCACTTGCTGGCGTCGGTCTGCGGCACCTTTTCCTCGTCCAGCTCGATGGCCAGGTACGGGCAGCGGGTGCAATTGCCGCAGTGCTGGCACAGCTCGCGCACCACATCCGAGATCTTCTTCTCGGCGGACAGCTCCATGAATCCCGTGACCGGGTCGGGCAGCGCGCAGCCGATCAGCTTGTCCACCGACTTGATGCCGCGCGCTTCCATTAAATGTGACAGGCCGGAATGCAGGTCGTCCACGATGCCGTAGCCGTGCTTCATCACGATGGTGCAGAACTGCACGGTGCGCGCGCCCAGCGCCAGGAAATCGGCCGCGGCCTTGTAGTCCATCGGCCCGCCGTTGCCCGAGACCGTGACGCCCAGCTTGGAGACGTTGGCCAGGGTCAGGTTCGAGATCGGGATCACGCCCGCGCCCGACATGCCCACCACGATGCCCTCGTCCCACGATTTCTTGTTCCCCTTGCGGAACGCCAGCGTCGGGAACGTGTTCGCTAAAGTGACGCCGGCTTTTTTATCGGGATACTTTGCGAAGACTTTCTTGATGGCATCGATTATGGGATAGATGGCCGTGACCGCCGCGGTCAGCTTGAACAGCTTGGGAACATTGGGATCGGACACTTCCATCACCCAACCGATGATCTTGGCCGTCAGCTCCGCATCCTGCGACACGATGTCGCCCTTGGTGCCGTCGCCGCCCTGCGGGCAGGACAGCGAGTATTCGATGGCCATGGCGCCCGCGGCCTCGAGCTTGCGGGTGTTGGACTGCCAGACTTTTCTATCCTCGTGGTCGTTGCCGGTGACCGGGCCGCCGGTCGAGGCGATGGTCAGCCGGTCGGGATATTCCTTGACCAGTTTCGCGATCTCTTCGCATACCCGCGTTAGCGAATGGCCCGAGACGTTGTCGCAGTTGGCATAGGTGTCTTGCGTGAAGGCGAACATGTACTCGCCCGGGATGTGGATTTGCACATTGTCGAAGGCTGTCTTCATCACGCCGCCGGCCCAGCCCGCGTCGTATGCCTTCTTCATCTGATCAAAACCGTCCGAGGGCGGCGCGGCCGACAGCAGGAACGGTGACAGGATCTTCCGCCCGAAGAAGTCCGCCGTGACCGGCACCGGCAGCAAATTGCGGCCGGGCAGCGCGAAGCGGCTCTTGACGGCCTTTTCGATCACCGGCTTGTCCTTGCCCTTGATGAAGGCATCGGCCTGACAAGCCGCGTTCTTGCCCGCGGCCACGGCCTCGACCACGGTGGTCGGCCCGTTGGCGATGTCGCCGGCGAAGAACACGCCGTCGCCCGCCGTGACGGGGATGCCCGGCCGGGCGCCGATGGCCGTGATCACGAAGTCGATGTCCTCGCGGAACTGCTTGGTGCCCTTGACGTCGATGATCTCGCGCGGGTGGAACGTCTTGCCCCTGGGCAGCGACACCTTGCCGGTGCGCAGGCCGTTGACCTTGCCTTTCTTCGCAAGGATCTCCTTGACCCGCACCCGGCCGTTGACCTGCACGCCGGCGTCCAGCAGGCCGCGCAGCTCCTTGGGCGTCAGCGGCATCTCGGACAGCTTTTCCAGCGCGAACAGCTCGACCGTTTCCGCGCCGTTGTCCACGGCGGTCTCGGCGCAGTCCGCGGCCACGGCCCCGCCGCCGATCACGGCAACATGCTTGCCCTTGAGCTTGTGCCTGACCGGGTTGGACAGGTAGTCCTTCCAGTTGACGGCCAGCTCCTCGCCCTCAATGCCCAGCGTGATCGGCGCGCTCAACCCCGCCGCCACTATCACAGCTTGATAGCCTAGAGCCAACAGCTCCACCGGCTTGAGGACCTGCTTGCCGTACTTGACGTTGATCTCGCCCAGATCCGTAAGCCAGTAGAGGTCGGTCTTCATGACCTTTTTATCGAGCCGGAAATCCGGGATCAGCTCGGCCATGCCGCCGGAGTATTTCTGCTGCTCCAGGAGGTCCACCGTGTATCCCATCTGGCTTAAAGCAGCGGCCGCGCCGTAGCCGGCCGGCCCCGCCCCGACGATGGCGACTTTCATGCCGTTTGGCTTCGCCAACTGAAATTTGGGCATGACGCCAAGATCTTTGGCCTTCTGGATAATGGTGGCCTGCACCGCCGGGATGTTGACCGCGTGGTCGAACGTGGCGTGGACGCAGGCCTTCATGCAGTGCTTGTCCGGGCAGACCGCGCCGCAGACGCCGCCCAAGGGATTGTGGCCCATGATCAGCGCCGCGGCCCGCTGGTAATCCGAGGCCGCGCCGGCGCGGGCCGCCATGATGAAGTCGGCCGGCGAGCAGTCGGCCGGGCAGGCCTCCTTGCAGGGTTTCTCGGCGCAGTACTCGCACTTGGCGATCTCGGCCGCCAGCTGGGCGTCGCTCAGGAACATCGCTTTGTCGGAAGGCATTCTTTATCCCAATCGATGAGTTTGATTGATGGTGCGGTCAGGCGGGCGGCGCGCCGGCGTCGTGGTGTTTCTTCAGCATGCCGATGATCCGCCCGCGCAGCAGGATGCCGGCCACGAACAGCGCCGCCACCAGGCCTGAGGCCACGATCACCTGCGTGTAGTGCCGTTGCTCCATGTGGGCGCCGATGTACGACGAGAACAGGATGCCCGGCAGCCGGCCCACCGTCGCGATGATCAGGAAGCGCGTCTTGCGGATCGGCGTCAGCCCGGCGATGTAGGTCAGCACGTCCTTGGGGATGCCGGGGATGGCGAACAGCACGAACATCGCCAGCTCGGCCTTGGGGTTGTTGACCAGGAAGTCGAACTTCTCCAGGCTTTTTTTCGGCATGAAGGCCTGCAGCACGGGGTAGCCCAGGAAGCGGATGGTGAAGAAGACGATCACCGAGCCCAGCATGATCCCGATCAGCGAGTAGGCCGCGCCGGCCGCGGTGCCGTAGAGGTAGCCGCCGGCCAGCTGGGTGACCTCGCCCGGGATGGCGGCGACCACCACCTGCAGCACCTGCAGCGCCATGAACACGGCCACGCTCCACGGGCCGTAGGACAGCAGGTACTCGCGCAGCTTCCCGGAATTGCTCACCAGCCGGGTGATGGCCGGCGCGTAGAACACCGTGCACATTGCCAGCGCCACCAAGGCCAAGACCAGCAGCGCGGCCTTGACCACCAGCGATGGGCTTATCTGCTGAGGGGCCTTCAACGGGCTATCGATGGGCATTTTAATTGGACAAAAATTCTTATTTAGAATTGCTCTTGAAAATATCGGGCCATGATTCGACATGCTCAGCATGATGCCGGATTTTGGTCACTCTGAGCCTGACGAAGGGTGACGTCCAAGGCCAGCATTGATGACCCAGACTATTTTTTCAGCTCCTCGACCGCCAGGAGCACCGCCTCGGGCGTGGCCGGGAACTGCAGCTGCGAGTCTTGCTTGTGGCCGCAGAGCGACTCGATGGCGTCCTTGATGGCGAACCAGGCCGCCTCGCCGTAGATCAGCGGCGGCTCGCCGATGCCCTTGCTGCCGAACACGCTGGCGTGCTTGCGCGGCCGCTCGACCATCTCGATGGCCAGCGTCTCCGGCAGGTCGCGGATGGTGGGGATCTTGTAGGTGGAGGGCGTGACGGCCAGGTAGCGGCCCTTGGCGTCGTGCACCACCTGCTCGAACGTGGCCCAGCCCAAACCCTGGACGAAGGCGCCGGCGATCTGGCCGCGGTCGATCGCGGGGTTGAGCGAGCGTGCCGTCTCGTGCACGATGTGGGCGGCGACGGCCCGGCCGTTGCCCGAGACCAGGTCGACCTCCATCAGCACCAGCGCGCAGCCGAACACGAAGTAGTGGAACGGGTGCCCCACGCCCTGGCCGCGGTCGAAGTGCACCTCCGCGGTGCGGTAGAAGCCGTGCGCGCCCAGCGGCACCTGGCTGACGTAGGCTTCGCGTACGACCTCGGTGAATGCCAGCTTCTGCGCGGGGTGTTTTTCGTCGTACACTTCATTGTGCGCGAACACCAGGTGGTGCTCGTTGGCCTTGATGCTATGCCTGGCCTTGAGCAGGGCCGCGGCCACCGGCAGCAGCCGCGCCTTGACCTGGCGCGCGGCGTCCAGCGCGGCCTGGCCGTTGAGGTCCGAGCCGGTGGAGGCCGCGGTGGGCGAGGCGTTGCCCACCCGCTTGGTGTTGGCGCTCTCCACCCGGATGCGCTCCAGCGCGATCCCCAGCTCGGTGGCCGCCACCTGCGCCACCTTGGTGTTGACCTCCTGGCCCATCTCCACCCCGCCGTGCGACAGCGAGGCCGTGCCGTCGTTGTAGACCCACAGCAGGGCCGAGCCCTGGTTGAGGAAGGCCGTGGTGAACGAGATCCCGAATTTCACCGGCACCACGCCCAACCCCCGCTTCAGCCGGTCGTGCTCTTTGTTGAACGCAGCAACGTCGCCGCGCAGTTTTTCGTACTGCGAAGCCCGGCGAAGCTGGTCGAAGAGCTCGGGGTGGCAGGCCTCCTCGACCAGCTGGCCGTACGGGGTCAGTTGGTCGTGGCGGTAGGCGTTGAGGGCGCGGATTTCCAGCGGGTCCTTGCCCAGCACGCGGGCGATCCGCTCCATCACCCGTTCGATCACGAAGATGCCCTGCGGCGCGCCGAAGCCGCGGAAGGCGGTGTTGGGCGGCAAATTGGTGCGGCAGGCGTGGGCGACGATCCGGACGTTCGGGATGAAGTAGGCGTTGTCGGCATGCAGCATCGCCCGCTCCAGGATGGCCATCGACAGATCGGTGTAGGCGCCGCCGTTGGCGTTGAGCTCCACGGCATAGGCGGTGATCCTCCCGTCCCTGTCGAAGCCGGCCTGGTAGCGGCTCTCGAAGGGATGGCGCTTGCCGGTCCAGGCCATGTCCTCGATCCGCTCCAGCCGCAGCTCGACGGGTTTGCGCGTGGCGTGGCAGGCCAGCGCCGCCAGGCAGGCCCACAAAGTGGCCGCCCGCTCCTTGCCGCCGAACGCGCCTCCCAAGCGCCGCACGTCGACCGTGATGTCCTTGCTCTCCAGCCCCAGCACGCGGGCGGCGACCTCCTGCACCTCGGCCGTGCTCTGGGTGGCCGAGTACAGGATGATCTCGCGGTCCTCGCCAGGCACCGCCCGGCAGGCCTGCGTCTCCAGGTAGAAGTGCTCCTGGCCGCCGCTGGCCACCGTGCCCTCCAGCAGGTGGGCGGCCTGGGCCAGCGCCCCGTCGACGTCGCCCCGCTCGATCCTCCGCTCCGGCGCGTAGAGCAGGTTGTTCTTGAGCGCCGCCTCGACCGTCAGCACCGGCTCCAGCTCGCGGTAACCGACCTCGATCAGCCTGACCGCCGCCGCGGCGGCCTGCTCGCTGGCGGCGGCGACCAGCGCCACCGGCTGGCCGGCGTAGGTCACGACCTCGGCCGGCAGCAGCGGCTCGTCCTGGACGACATGGCCGATCTGGTTCTCGCCCGGGATGTCCCGGTGCGTCAGCACCGCGGCCACGCCGGGCGACTTCGCCGCCTTTTCGACGTCGATCGAGACGATCCGGGCGTGGGCGTGCGGGCTGGCCAGCACCTTGACGAACAGCATCCCGGCCGGCCTCGGCTCGTCGACTACGAACCGCGATTGCCCGGTGACATGCAGCTCGCCCGACAGGTGGTGCGGCGAGGTGCCGGCGGTCCCGGGATCCTGTATTTCCGAGCTATGCCTCATACGAGTCTCTGCGCCTCCGTGTCTCAGTGGCGTTCACGACAGCGTCGACAGGTGCTTCACGACGTGGTTGCGCACCAGCGCGCCGCGGAATTCCTTGCTGCCCCGCACGTCGCTGATCGGCGCCACCTCGGCGGCCGCGGCCTGGGCCGCCTGCTCGACCAACGTCCCCTTGACCTGCTTGCCCTGCAGCAGGGCCATGGTCGTGGTGAGCAGCACCGGCGTGGGGGCCACGCCGCCGCAGGCGATGCGGATCTCCGCCACCGTCTTCCCGTCGAGCCGCGCCACCATCGCCGAGCTGACCGATGAGATGTCCACCGCGGCCCGCTTGGCGGATTTCTGGAAGTCCCAGGCGCCGGTCTGGGCCGGGACCTCGATGGCCGTGATCAGCTCGTGGGCGCACAGCTCGGTCTGGCGGTAGCCCTTGTAGAACTTCTCGACCGGGATGGTTCGCTCCCCCATCTTGGTGGCCAGCACCAGCGTGGCGTTGAGCGCCAGCAGGGCCATGGCGGCGTCGCCGATCGGCGAGGCCGTGGCCAGGTTGCCGGCCAGCGTGGCGGCGTTGCGGACCTGGGCCGAGGCCATCCGCGCCGCCGTGGCCCGCAGCAGCGGCAGGTTCGCGGCGACCGTCCCGTCGTCCAGGATGTCCGCCAGCGTGGTGTTGGCGCCGATGGCCACGTTCGGCCCGTCGGCACGCACATAGCGCAGCCCCGGCAGCCGGGTGACGTCGACCAGGTGCTTGAACCGCGCCCCCTTGACGTTGGCGTCGACCATCACGTCGGTGCCGCCGTTGACGATCCGGTAGTCCGCGCAGTCGCCGATCTTCCACAGCAGCGCGAACAGCTCGTCCAGCGATACGGGGGCGTGGTAGGCCAGGCAGCCATCGCCATCGGATTTCACTTCGGCGTACCCGACCGGCTGGTCGAACCCGGCCAGCTGCTTGGCCACGCCGTCGCAGTAAGCCGGGACGATCCGCCCGGCGATGTCGCCGGCCTCGAGCTTGACCCGCTCGGCCACGGACCGGCCGGCGTCCCTGATCGCCTCGTAGCCGGTGCAGCGGCAGAGGTTGCCCTCCAGGGCCTCGGCGATCTGCTGCGGTGACGGCGACGGCGTGCGGGAGAACAGGCAGAACAGCGACATGATGCAGCCCGGCGTGCAGAAGCCGCACTGCGTGGCGTGGTGGTCCAGGAAGGCCTGCTGGATGGGGTGCAGCGCGCCCGCCACGGCCAGGCCCTCGATCGTGATCACGTGCCGGCCGTGCAGCCGCGCCGCCGGCACCAGGCAGGAGGTGTAGGCCTTGTAGCTCCATTTCCTGCCGCCGTCCTCCCAGTCGCCGATAGCGACGGTGCAGGCGCCGCAGTCGCCCTCGTTGCAGCCCTGCTTGGTGCCGGTCAGGCCGAACCGCTCGCGCAGCAGCCGCAGCGCGCTTTCGCCCGGCAGCACCTCGGCGCTGACCTTACGGTCGTTGAGGAAGAAGGTGATATGCATCGTGCGGATGGCGTCTGGCATAGGGACCTCGCGGCTGTGTTCCCTGGGACCGGCCGGCCGGATAAAGGGGAGATATCGAGCCATGATCTGACCGGCCCGGACATCCCAAGGGAAAATAAAACCTCTTCCCGGGAGCAGGTTTCGACCCCCGGAAATATCTTTTCTGCCATGCTTTTTAACAGAATATCATACCATTTTTTTTCATTCGTTTCAAGCACGAATCGCTCATCCGGCAATAATTTACACAGGTTTTACCTGCTGATTATTGTGATTTGGCCTTGACATCACTCGCCGGTTTCGTTTATAGTTAACGCATGCAGAATTACACCATCCTGGTCGTGGACGACGAGCCCAATATCGTCAGCACGCTGGCCTTCGAGCTCAAGAAAGAGGGCTACGCCGTGGTGCCGGCCGCGGACGGCAGACAGGCGTTCGAGCTGGCCAAGGCGGCGCCGCCCGACCTGATCATCGCCGACGTGATGATGCCGGTGATGGACGGCTACGAGCTGTGCCGCCGCGTCAAGGAGACGCCGGCGCTGCGCCACATCCCCTTCATCTTCCTCACCGCCAAGACGGGCAAGGACAACCAGGTCTACGGCTTCGCCCTGGGCGCCCAGAAATACCTCGGCAAGCCGGTCAAGCGCGACCAGCTGCTCAAGGTCGTCAACCTGCGGCTGCGGCTGGCCGCCGACGCCAAGAAACTGTACGCCAAGAAGGCCCGGCAGTTCGACGGCAACCTGTCGATCATCTCGGTGTTCTCGCTGCTGGACATGTACTACATCGGCGGCTGGAGCGGCGCCATCGAGCTCAAGCGCCCCGACGGCCGGGCCGGCCGGATCGAGCTCAAGGACGCCGAGATCGTCCGGTGCACGATCGGCGGCGACGAGTACGACGGCGCCTTCACCCAGCTGCTGGCCTGGGACAGCGGCACGTTCTCGGCCACCCACGAGTGACCGAAAAGTAAAAAATACGATAAAAAGACTGCAGCCCGGATCTTGCGATCCGGGCTGCGTGTTTTCCGGGCAATCCCTGGGAAATGCCTATTTCTTCTTCTTGCTGGGCGAGCGGATCTCCCAGTCCACCACCAGCGCCGCCACCACGAAGATCGACGAGTAGGTGCCGGTGATCAGCCCGAACAGCATCGGCTTGGTGAAGTCCTGCAGCACCCGGCCGGCGAACAGCTGCAGCGAGATCAGCACCAGGAACACGGTCATGGCGGTCATCACGGTGCGCGACAGCGTCTCGTTGATGCTGCGGTTGACCAGCGTGGCGAAATCGTCCTTGTGCGGTTTCTTGGCGTTCTCGCGGATGCGGTCGGCCACCACGATCGAGTCCATGATCGAGTAGCCGATGATGGTCAGCAGCACCGCCACCGACTGCAGGTTGAACTCCATGTTCATCACCGAGATGAAGCCGACCGTGCACAGCACGTCGTGGAACAGCGAGATCACCGCGGCCACGCCGAACCGGAAATCGAACCGCACGGCCACGTAGATCAGGATCAGCACCAGCGCCAGCAGCACCGAGAAGATGGCGTTGCGCTGCAGCTCGCGGCCGATCTTGGGGCCGATGGTCTCGTCGCTGTCGATGGACACCTTGTTGGCCGGGTCGTGGGCCGTCAGCACCCGCACCACGGCGTTGGCCACCACGCCGCCCCGCATCGGCTCGGCCGCCTCCTGGAACCCGGTGCGGGCCTTCTGGTCGGGCGTCAGCGCGGCCTGGCCGCGGCCCGTGACGAACAGCGTCACCTCGCGGGGCTGGCCCCAGTTGCCGTTGACGTCGCGGCCGTAGACCTGCAGCGTGTGCCGGCTGCCCTGGCCCAGCTTGTCGCACGGGACGATCACCCAGTGGCTGCCCTCGGGCCGGCCCGGCTCGGGCGGCATCAGGACCTTGTTGGTCAGGCCGTCCAGGGCGCACCACACCGAGTCGATCTTGGCCTCGCCCCGCCCGGCGTCGCTCAGCAGCGCCCGCACCACCACCTGGGACGCGCCGGCGCTGGGGTTGGGCGTGGTCTCGATCCGCAGCACCTGCGGCCCGCTGGTGTCGACGATGGCCATCGACTCCTTCAGCCCGGTGTTGATCAGGAACGCGTTCTTGATGCGCTCGGTGTCCTTGAGCTTCTGGATCTCGGCGCCGCCCATGTTGGCGTCGGCCAGGGCCCGCCGCACCTCGTCGGTGCCGATCGGCTGGGCGAAGTGGATCTGCAGGATGGTGCCGCCGGTGAAATCGACGCCCATCTTGAGGCCGCCGTGCCAGATCACCGAGCCGATGGCCACCGCGAAGATGGCCAGCGACAGGGCGTAGGCCTTGTAGCGGTTGGGGACGAACCCGATGGTGGTGTTATGCTTGAAGAATGAGATCATGGTCATGGCTCCTTACACCGGCAGCTTTTGCAGGTTCCATTTTTCGGTGATCCAGTCGAAGATCAGGTGGGTGATCACCAGCGAGGTGAACATCGACAGCAGCAGGCCCCAGAACAGCGTCACCGCGAAGCCCTTGACCGTGCCGGTGCCGAAGATCCACAGCACGATGGCGATGGCCATGGTGGTGACGTGCGAGTCCAGGATGGTGGTGAAGGCCCGGTCGTAACCGGCGTCGATCGAGGCCCGGATGGTCTTGCCCAGCCGCAGCTCCTCGCGCACCCGCTCGAAGATCAGCACGTTGGCGTCGACGGCCATGCCGGCCGTCAGCGCGATGCCCGCCAGGCCCGGCAGCGTCAGCGTGAAGCGGAACGCCGCCATGATCGCCAGCAGCATCAGGATGTTGAAGGCCAGGCCGATGCTGGCGATCAGCCCCGACAGGCTGTAGTAGATCACCATGAACAGCACGGTCAGGATGCCGCCGATCAGGGTGGCCCGGATGCCGCTGTTGATCGAGTCCTGCCCCAGGCTCGGCCCCACCGAGCGCTCCTCGATGATGTCCACCGGGGCGGGCAGGGCGCCGGCCCGCAGGATGATGGCCAGGTCGCGGGCCTCGTCCGGCGTGCCGCCCGAGCCCATCTCGATCACGCCCCGGCCGCTGGGGATGCGGTCGCGGATCTCGGGGGCCGAGACCACCGCGCCGTCCAGCACGATGGCCAGCTGCCGCTTGATGTTGGCGGCGGTGACGCGCGAGAAGATGTTGGCCGCCTTGCGCACCAGCGTGAACTCCACGTTCAGGCCGCCCGGGTTGTCCTTGGTGCCCACGCTCATCCGGGCGTCGGCCAGGGCGGCGCCGGTGATCTCGGCGTCCTTCTTCAGCAGGTACAGGTTGTAGCCGCGGAAGCCCTCGCGGTCGACCTTCTCGCCCCAGGCGAACTCGTAATCGGCCGGGACCACGGCCACCACCTCGGGGTTCTTCAGCGTCTTCTCCACCAGGTCCTTGTCCGCCTCCAGCACGGCCAGCGAGCGGCCCACCGAGGTCAGCAGGCCCGAGAACGGCTTGTCGCCGGTCAGGGTGCTGTCCAGCTGCTTCTTGTCGGACTTGGCGGCCAGCACCTTGTCGATCTTGTCGACCACTTCCTGGGTGACCTTCTCGTCCTGCACCAGCTTGAACTCCAGCATGGCGGTGGTGCCGATCAGGCCGCGGGCCCGCTCGCGGTCCACGCCCGGCAGCTGCACGACGATGCGGTCGTTGCCCTGCTTCTGGATGCTGGGCTCGGCCACGCCGTACTGGTCGACGCGGTTGCGGATGATCTCCAGCGCCCGGTCGGTGGCGTCGGACAGCTCCTTGTCCTTGAGCTCGGTGGGGTCCTTGTCCAGCGACTTGGCCAGCCCCTTGTGGTTGATCTCCAGCACCATGTGCATCCCGCCCTTGAGGTCCAGCCCCAGGTGGATGGCCTTGGTGTACAGCTTGTTGAGGGCCTCCCGCGGCATCTCGGCCCGCTCCTGGTCGGACAGGGACTGCAGCTGGAAGCTCGGGATCAGCATCCAGACGGCGGCGACCACGAACACCAGCACGATGATCCCGCGTACCAGGTTGTTTCTCTTCATGCTCGGACTGCTCCTAACAGATATGTGATGGAACGCTTGCTTCCCGGACGATGCCAAACAGTTATTTTATCGCATTAACCGGTGATTTGTCAAGGTATTTCGGGGCGGGTCCACACGCCGGCGCTGTCGCCGATCGTCAGGGCCAGGCCCGGCCGGGGCGCGATGGCGTTGAGCCGGCCGATGGCGGCGGTTGCCGCGCTGCCCGCCAGCGGCGTCGGCTGGTAGTTGACGACATGATTGTCGACGCACAGCGGGACCGCCTTCACCATGTCCAATTCCCCGTTCACAAAGGACGCCAGCAGGATGACGCTCTCGGTGCACTTGCGCGAGCCCGAGCCGAAGGCGAAGTTGCCCAGGCTATAGGCGATCAGCCGGCCGCGGTACAGCTCCAGGCCCTGCAGCACGTGCGGGTGGGATCCCAGCACCAGGTCGGCGCCGGCGTCGATGGCGGCGTGGGCCAGCCGCACCTGGTAATCCTTGGGATGGTCCATCAGCTCGGCGCCCCAGTGGAACGACACCACCACGAGCCGCGCTCGCAGCTTCGCTGCCTTGATATCAGCGATGACCTCGGGTTCGACCGCCGGCGCGGTGCCGGGCCGTTTCCTGCCGGCCCAGAACTGCGTGGGGTGGACGCGCGAATACGACAGGAACGCCACCCGCGCGCCGTTGCGCTCGACCAGGGCCGGCGCCCGGGCCGCCGCCAGGTCCATGCCCGCGCCGCTGTGCCCGATGCCCAGGGAATCGAGCGCGGCCAGCGTGGTCGCCAGCGGCTGCGGCCCGAAGTCCATCATGTGGTTGTTGGCCATGGCCACCACGTCGAACCCGGCGTCCTTGAGCGCCCCGGCATAGATCGGCGGCACCAGGAAGGTGAAGCGCTTGCGGAACGGCTTGCCCTTCGTGCCGAACGGCGCCTCCAGGTTGCAAATGGCGATGTCGGCCGCGCGCAGCAGCCCCGCCGTCCTCTCGAACGTGTACCCGGCCCCCCGCTCCTTGACCGTCGTGGTCATGCTGCCGCCCAGCATCACGTCGCCTACCGCCGCGATGGTGACTTTCGCCGTGTCCGCCGGGACTTGGGCCTGGAGCGACGGGAGAGGCAGACACGCGGCCAATACGAGCGATGCGATGTATCTCATGGATCCTCTGTGTCCTCTGTGGTTGGCGGGGCCGCGACACCAATAAAAAAGCCCAGTTCATTGCCGCTGTTGAACTGGGCGGACGTGCGCGATAGCGGGATCAGAACATCCGCGACAGCATGATGTAGTTGGCCGGATCGGTCAACTGATCGTTGATATGCACCTCATAATGGAGATGGGGCCCGGTCGCCCTCCCCGTTTGTCCGACCAACGCGATCACCTGGCCGCGATGGATCTGCTGTCCCGGGGTGACCTTCAGCATCAGGCAATGCCCGTACCGCGTGGAGATGCCGTAGCCGTGGTCGATCTCCAGGCACAGCCCGAAATTGCCGCGGTAGCCGGCGGCCTTGACCACGCCGTCGGCCGGCGCCACCACCAGCGTGCCCTCGGGCGCGGCGATGTCCAGCCCCTCGTGCATTCTGACCTCGCCGGTGAACGGGTCCCAACGCATGCCGAAGGGACTGGTGATCCAGCCCGGCGTCGGCTGGATCGACGGCAGATGGGCCAGCTTGTCCTGCTGCTGGCGCAGCGCCTCCGTCAGTTCCTCGAAGCTCTCGCGCTGCAGCTTGGTCTGGCGCACCAGCTGGCCGATGTCCTGGTCCATGGTTTCCAGCTTGGCCGCGGTGCGGGCCTTGATGTCGGACGGGAACGGCGTCGGGGTGTAGCCGCCCACGCCCACCTTGCGGATATCGGGGTCGATCGGGGACAGGCCGGCCGCCATCCGCAGCTTGGCGTCGAAGCCCGCCAGGTCGTTCATCTGCTGCTTGAGGGCCTCGGTGCGGGCGTCGTACTCGGCCAGCCGCGCCGACAGGATGCGGTTCTCGATCTGCAGCTTCTGCAGGAACGAGACGTCGACGAACTTGTTGACATACCCGGTGGTCACGACCCCCAGGCCCAGCAGCAGGAACAGGCCCAGCCCGGCCAGGCTGAACACCATCCAGCGGGCCAGCCGGAACGTGAACGGCGTGCCCCCGTGATGGGGGATGAACACCACCGAGAAGAATGTTTTTTCTTTGAGGCTCATGCAAAATTACCGTAGGGACAAAAAATCCACGACCATAATCTGGTTGCTGTTTTACCAAATTACGCCTGTGTCCGCAGACACCTTTGGGTAAATTATGGCATGTTTCCCGTGGTTTGTCAAGCCATATTTTGACAATATTTTACTGAATACCATCCACCCGAAAGCGTTAGGCAGCGGATCGGCCGCTGGCCGTCCGCAAGCGTGCACCGACTGCCAGCGCCAACCGTCAAAACCATTGACAAAGCCGCCCTGTTCTGATATAACGATGGCAGTTCCCAAGGAGATCGGCCATGAACCCAACGCTCGCATTCATCATGTTGTCGCTGGCCGCCACTGCCGCCGACGGCCGGCGCCCGGCTGCCGCGCTCGGTCCGCCGGCCGAGCATAACCTGGCGGTCGTCAGCATCGACACGCCGGCGGCCGCCTACTGCCCGCCGCTGGTCCCCTTCGTCCCCGCCGCCACCATCCGCAATGCCGGCGCCGACCCCGAGGACAGCTTCGCTGTCTTCTGCGCAGTCTACGACAGCCTCAACAGCGTCGTTCATTTCGATTCGGTCCAGGTTCCCGATACCCTTTTTGCGGACTCGCTGCGCCAGATCGTCTTCCCCTCGTCGTTCACTCCGCAGCCCGGGATGAGCTACCTGGTCAAAGCCTACACCGCCCTGGCCGATGACGGCTACCCCAACGATGATACCCTGGCCCGGGCATTTTCCAGCATTCCCTATCATGACCTGGCCGTCGCCGCCATCGACACGCCGGCCGCCTTCGTGGTGCCGCCGGGCGTGGCCTTCGCCCCGTCGGCCATGGTCCGCAACAGCGGCACCTCGGCCGAAAACGGCTTCAGGGTCTGGTTCGTGATCAGCGACAGCGCGGCGTTGCCGGTGTATGCCGACTCGCTGGTGGTCGGGGCGCTGCCGGCGCAGACGGATACCCAGCTGCTGTTCGCGCCGTTCACGCCGGACACCTTCATGGAATACCGGGCCCGCGCCTTCACCGCGCTGGCCGGCGACAGCGTCCCGGCGAATGACACGGCGCGGCTGGATTTCCGCACCTTCGAGTACGTGGGCGCGGTGGGCGGCCGGGTCCGCGATGCCAACGCCGGCGGCGCGCCGCTGGCGGACGCCGTGCTGACGGCCGTCTCCGCGGACGGCGCCTATGCCGACACCACCGACGGGGCGGGGGACTACTCGTTCCCCGCCCTGCCGGCCGGCACCTACGCCCTGACCGCCGCCAAGCCCGGCTATGTCGACTCGACCGTCATGGACATCGTGGTCGGCGTCGGGGCGGGCCTCACCCGGGACTTCGAATTGGGGTACCCATCGGTCGCGCTGGCGCCGGCCGACTCGGTGTCGGTGCTGCTGCCGCCCGCCTCGCGGGATTCCTCGCGGTTCATCGTGGTGCGGAACACCGGGACACGGGAGCTGCGGTACGGGATCTCCTGGCCGTGGCGCGCGGCCAAGGCGCTGGGCGACTCGCTGTGGGGGCTGGACGTGGAGGCCGTGACCTCCGACAACCTCTGCCTGGGGGTGGAATTCGACGGCGCGCACCTCTGGGTCTCGGGCGCTGCCGGCTCGCCCTCCGGCGACCCGAATTACCTCTACCAGCTGGACACCAGCGGCACGCTGCGGGCGGCGTATCCCCAGCCCCAGGGCAACGGCTGGGGCTGGCGCGACCTGTGCTGGGACGGGCAATTCCTGTACGCCGGGTCGGACAGCGTGATCATGCAGATCGACACCGTCGCTGGCGAAACCACCGGCGTCCGCATCCCCGCGCCCGTCGCGGTGGCCCGCGGCCTGGCCTGGGACCCGGGCAGCGACCACTTCTTCGTGGCCGACTTCGCCGACAGCATCTACGAGATCGGCCGCGGCGGGGGCGTGGTCAACGCCTGGGCCAACGGCCGCAACGTCTTCGGCCTGGCCTGGGACGGCACCGCGCCGGACGGGCCTTGGCTGTGGGCGCTGCACGACAGCTTCGATTCGTACACCTACACGTCGTACCTGTTCGCCAGCCAGTTCGACCCCCGCGCCGGCGCCTACACCGGCCTGCGTTTCCGGCTGCGCACCATCGACCCGGCCAACGCCGCGGCCGGCGGCCTGGCCTTCACCACCGCGCTGCGGCCCGGGCGGGGCGCGCTGGTCGCCCTGCTGCAGGACGCGCATGACCGGCTGGCGGCCTATGATGTCCGGCCCGACAACGCACGCTGGCTGTCGCTGTCGCACGACGCGGGCACGCTGGCGCCGGGAGCGCAGGACAGCATCCGGCTGACCTTCGACAACGAGGGCCTGGACAGCATCAAGGACTACGCGGTGCAGCTGCGGGTGGGCTCCAACGCGCCCGCCGGCGCCGATTCGCTGCTGGCGGTGATGCGATCGCCCTACAGCGGGTGCCTGGCGCTGCCGGACATCGCGCGCTGCGGTTTCGCGCTGCTCAACGCCAGGCCCAATCCCGTGCGATCGCAGACCACGATCGCGTTCTCCCTGCCCCGCGCCCAGCAGGCCGAGCTGACCGTGTACAACGCCGCGGGACAGCGGGTGCGGACGCTGTGTTCAGCGAATTACCCGGCGGGCTGGCACGCGGTGCGCTGGGACGGGCGCAACGAGCGCGGACAGCAGGTGGCCAGCGGCGTCTACCTCTACCGGCTGCGGGCGGCGGCGGGGCTGGAGGTCCGCAAACTGACCGTGGTGCGCTGAGCGCCCGGGATCAACAATCGAGGAGGACCGCGATGGAGATCACGGCGATCGACCTGGGCATGGTCAATGCCTATCTGATCAAGGTCGAGGGCGGCTTCGTGCTGGTCGACACCGGGCTGCCCTCGCAGTGGCAGCGGCTGGAACCGCAATTGCAGGCCGCCGGCTGCCGGCCCGGGA
>DATJQG010000245.1:0-7215 GCA_035506015.1 Candidatus Edwardsiibacteriota bacterium | reverse complement strand
CGCCGGGCAGCCGGAACACCGGGAAGAATCGCTCCATCATTCGGCTTTCTCTATGGCGTGAGCGGTCGTCAGCGCCTGTTTGGTCTCGGCCACGTCGTGCACCCGCAGCACGGCGGCCCCGTTGCGCCAGGCCGCGATCGCCGCGGCCAGGCTGCCGGGCAGGCGCTGCTGCGCCGGGATGCCGTCGTTGACCGCGCCGATGAACGACTTGCGCGACGCGCCCACCACCAGCGCCAGGATGCCGAACAGCATCTGGATGGCGCGGGTGCCCTTCATCAGGTGGATCACCCGGTAGATGATGTAGGCCACCAGCAGGATGTCGAGGACATCGAGCGGGCGCACCGTGATGAACGACAGCACGCCGGGCAGCGTGAACACCGGGAAGAACCGTTCCATCAATCGGCTTTCTCTATGGCGTGAGAGGTCGCCAGGGCCTGCCTGGTCGCGGCCACGTCGTGGACGCGCAGGATGCGGGCGCCGCCGCGCCAGGCCGCGATCGCCGCGGCCAGGCTGCCGGGCAGCCGCTGCTGCGCCGGGATGCCGGCGTTGACGGCCCCGATGAACGATTTGCGCGAGGCGCCCACCGCCAGCGGCCGCCCCAGCGCGGCGAAGGCGTCCAGGTGCCGCAGCAGCGACAGGTTGTGGACCGGGGTCTTGCCGAAGCCGATGCCGGGGTCCAAGGCCAGCTGCTCGGCAGCGACGCCGGCGGCGTCCGCCGCGTCGAGGCAGCGCCGGAAATACGCCAGGACCTCGCCCACCAGGTCGTCGTAGCGCGGGGCCTGCTGCATGGTGCGGGGCCGGCCCTTGATGTGCATCAGCACGGCGCCGGCGCCGCTCTCGGCCGCCACGCCCGCGATCGGCGGATCGAAGCGGAACCCCGAGATGTCGTTGATGATGCTGGCGCCGGCGGCGATGGCGGCCCGCGCCACCGCGGCCTTGGAGGTGTCGACCGAGATCGGGACGGCGACCTGCTTCGCCAGCTGCCGGATCACCGGCACCACCCGCTCGATCTCGAACCGCGCGCTGACCGCCGTGGCGCCCGGCCGGGTGCTCTCGCCGCCGATGTCCAGGATGTCGGCGCCCTCGGCCGCCAGCTGCAGGCCGTGCTCGATGGCGTCCTCCTCCGAGAAGTACTGGCCGCCGTCGGAGAACGAGTCGGGCGTGACGTTGACGATCCCCATCAGCAGGGGCAGCTCGCCGATCTCGAAGCGGCGGGTCCGGCAGCGCCAGATCATCGGCCGCACTCAGACCTTGCCGTGGATCAGCGACAGCGCCTCCAGCCGCGTCGACTCCCGCTTCATGCCGCCGCGGATGGCCGAGGTCACCACCTTCGACCCCGGCTTCTTGACGCCGCGCATGGTCAGGCAGAGGTGCTCGGCCTCGATCACCACCAGCACGCCCAGCGGGTTGAGCCTGGCCACCAGCATGTCGGCGATGTCCGCGGCCAGCCGTTCCTGCAGCTGCAGCCGGTGGGCCATCGACTCCACCACCTTCACCAGGCTGGAGAACCCGGTGACCTTGTTGCCGCGCGGGATGTAGGCGATGTGCACCCGGCCGAAGAACGGCAGCAGGTGGTGCTCGCACATCGAGTAGAAATCGATGTCCCGCACCAGGATCATCTCGTCCTCGTTCTTGACGCGGTAGACCTTCAGCTCCTCGGCGGCGTCGGCCCACATCCCGGAAAAGATCTCCTGGTACATCCGCGCGACGCGGCCGGGCGTGTCGCGCAGGCCCTCGCGGCCGGGGTCCTCGCCCACGGCCCGCAGCAGCGCCGTGACCGCCCGCTCGATCTGGCGCTGATCGGCGGGGCGGCCGGGACAGGCGCGGCTAGGCGCGCGCTTTGGCGCCGTTCGCTTGGCCATCGTTGCTCCATTTGGGCTGCAGCGCCTCGCCCTTGATCACCTTGTCGACCTCGTCGCCGTCCAGGTACTCCCGCTCCAGCAGGGCGCTGGCCAGCGCGTGCAGCGTTTTCAGGTTCTTCTTGAGCAGGCCCTGCGCTTTCTGGCTGGCGCCCTCGACCAGGGCCCGGATCTCGGCGTCGATCAGCTCGGCGGTCTGCTCGGAGTAGTTCTTGGTGTGGCCGTAGTCGCGGCCCAGGAAGATCTCCTCGTCCTTGTTGCCGAAGGTCATCGGCCCCAGCTTGTCGCTCATCCCCCATTCGCAGACCATCTTGCGGGCCAGCGACGTGGCCTTCTCCAGGTCGCTGCCCGACCCGGTGGACAGCTCGCTGAACACCAGCAGCTCGGCCGAGCGGCCGCCCAGCATGGTGGCGATCTCGTTGACGCACCAGGTGCGCGAGTAGTTGTGCTTCTCGTCGATCGGCAGGCTGACCGTGGCCCCCAGCGCCCGGCCCCGCGGGATGATGGTCACCTTGTGGATGGGGTCGGTGCCCGGCAGCAGCTTGGTGACCAGGGTGTGGCCGGCCTCGTGGTAGGCCGTCATCCGCTTCTCGTCCTCGGCGATCACCATGCTCTTGCGCTCGGCGCCCATCAGCACCTTGTCCTTGGCCTCCTCGAAGTCGGCCATCAGCACCGTGTCGTGGTTCTTGCGGGCGGCCAGCAGCGCGGCCTCGTTGACCATGTTGGCGATGTCCGCGCCCGAGAACCCCGGCGTGCTGCGGGCCAGCACCTTGAGGTCGACGTCGGGCCCCAGCGGCTTGTTCTTGGTGTGCACCTTGAGGATGCCCTCGCGCCCCACCAGGTCCGGCCGGTCGACCACGATCACCCGGTCGAAGCGGCCGGGCCGCAGCAGCGCCGGGTCCAGCACGTCGGGCCGGTTGGTGGCCGCGACGATGATCACGCCCTCGTTGCCGGCGAACCCGTCCATCTCCACCAGCAGCGCGTTGAGCGTCTGCTCGCGCTCGTCGTGGCCGCCGCCGATGCCGGCGCCGCGGTGGCGCCCCACCGCGTCGATCTCGTCGATGAAGATGATGCAGGGCGCGCTGCGCTTGCCCTGCTCGAACAGGTCGCGCACCCGGGCCGCCCCCACGCCCACGAACATCTCCACGAAGTCCGAGCCCGAGATCGAGAAGAACGGCACGCCGGCCTCGCCGGCCACGGCCCGCGCCAGCAGCGTCTTGCCCGTGCCCGGCGGCCCCAGCAGCAGCGCGCCCTTGGGGATCTTGCCGCCCAGCTTGGTGAATTTCTTGGGCTCGCGCAGGAACTCGATGATCTCGCGCAGGTCGGTCTTGGCCTCGTCGGCCCCGGCCACGTCGTCGAAGGTGATCCGGATCTTGTCCTGGGGCAGCAGGATGGCCCGGCTCTTGCCGAAGGTGAACACGCCCTTGTTGCCGCCCTGCATCTGGCGCAGGAACAGGAACATCACCAGGGACATGGCGATCACGATCCCCCAGGTGCCGAGGAAGCTCATCAACGGGCTGGGCGCGGTGCTCTCGGCCGTGACCGACACCCCGCGGCCCTCCAGCTCGGCCACCAGGCTGGGGTCGTCCAGCGGCAGGTAGGTCTTGAACTTGGCGTACTCGGTGCGGTTGCCGTTCTCGGTCTTGACCCGCGGCGCCCGGAACCGGCCCTTGACCTCGCGGTCGTAGAACGTCACCTCGCCGATGTTGTTGGCGTTGAGCTCCTCCTTGAACTGGCTGTAGGTGATGCTGGTCTCGCGCTCGCGCTTGCCTGAGAACTGGGTGTAGACCACCACCACCAGCGCCAGCAGGGCGATCCAGAACAGCGCGGTGCGCAGGCCGCTGGAGCCGGGCAGCGGCGGGCGGAGGGGCTGCGGTTTCCTCTGATTGCTGGGCATGCGGGTGCTATTGCTCCTCGATCCAGGTGATGTGCGGGATGTTGCGGTGCAGCTGGGCGAAATCCAGCCCGTAGCCCACCACGAACTTGTCGGGGATGACGAACCCGGCGTAGCGCAGCGGCACCTTGACCTTGCGCCGCTCGCGCTTGTCCAGCAGCGTGCAGATCACCAGGCTGGCCGGTTCCCGGGTCTTGAGGTTGTCGATCAGGTAGTGCAGGGTCAGGCCGGTGTCCACGATGTCCTCCACCAGGATCACGTGGCGCCCCTTGATGCTGGTGTTGAGGTCCTGCAGCATCCGCACCACGCCCGACGAGGCGGTGGCGTTGCCGTAGCTCTCCACCGAGATGAAATCGACCTCGATCGGGATGTCGATGGCGCGGATCAGGTCGGCCAGGAACACGAACGAGCCGCGCAGCACCCCGACCAGGATCGGCCGCTTGCCGCCGTAATCGCGGGAGATATCGCGGCCCAGCTCGCGGATGCGCTTGGCGATGCGCTGTTTGGAGAGCAGCGTCCTATGCTTCATGGGGGATGAACTCCAGGCAGAGTATCGTTGTTGTCGTTGCCGTGACCGCGGCCGCGGCCGACCGCCGCACGCGCGGGACCCACAGCGCGTCCCGCCCCGCCCTGATCACCGGCCAGCCGGCGCGCGCCGCCCGCGGCAGCCTGGCCTCGATCATCAGCTCCTTGAGCTTCTTGGGCCGCGCGCCGCCGAACGGCACCATCCGCTCGCCGGGCTCGCGGGGCCCGGCGGTGAGCGCCTGGCCCTGCAGCGCGTCCCAGTCGAAGAACGCGGCATCCGGCCGGTCGAGGCCGCGCAGCGCGCGGCCTCGGCGCCGCAGCAGCCGGGCGTCGATCCGGAACGAGGGGCGGTTGAGCGTGCCGGGCACCGCGATCGCCGCGGCTCGCGCTGCCGGCGCGGGATTCCCCGATGCGGTCCGCCGCTTGCTGATGATGGCCTGGCCATAGGCGGTGGCGATCCAGATGCCGGGCAGCAGTTCCATCCTCTTGCCGGTCCCGGCCGACGCCATCAGCCGCAGCGCCCGGCCGGTATGGCCGGAATCAGGCGCGGCGCCGGCGCCCGCCAGCGTCCGGGCGGCCTGCCGGATCAGGTTGCGCTGTAACCCGATATTATACAACTTGAATCCGGATAAATCAATAGTGATTTGGGACTTAGAGACGCTGGCGCAGCGGCCGAGCGCGGCGGCGGTGCTGCCGGCGATCACCTCCAGGTCGGCGCTGACGTTGTCCGCCAGCCGTGCCAGCGACCGCACGATCTGCGGGTTGTAGCGCCGCAGCTCGGGGATCAACCGGTGCCTGACCCGGTTGCGCGTATGGTCCAGCGAGCGGTTGGAACTGTCCTCGCGGAACGGCGCGTCATGCCGTCGCAGATACCGCAGCACTTCCCGCTTGTCCACGTCCAGCAGCGGCCGGACGAACGGCCCGTTGCGCCGCGGGATCCCGGCCAGCCCGGCCAGCCCCGACCCCCGCAGCAGGTGCAGCAGCACGGTCTCGGCCTGGTCGTCGCGGGTGTGGGCGGTGGCGATCGCGGTACAGCGGTGCTTCGTCGCTGTGGTCAGCAGGAATTTCCGGCGCAGGTCGCGGGCCGCGGTCTCCAGCGAAAGCCTTCGGCTTGTTGCGTATTGCCGCACGTTGGCTTTGCCGCAGGCCAACGGCACCGCCAGCGATCTGGCCAGTTCCCGGCAGAAGGCCGCGTCGCCCGCGGATTCACGGCCCCGCAGCCCGTGGTCGAGGTGGGCGGCGCGCAGCGCGATGCCCAGGTCGTCCCGCAGCGACCGCAGCAGCAGCAGCAGCGCCACCGAGTCCGGCCCGCCGGAGAGCGCCACCAGCACCCGGTCGCCGGGCCGCAGCAGGCCGCGTTCCGCGATCCCGCGCAGCACCCCCGCGGCCAGCGCGTCGCGCGTCACCGGGCGCCGCCCCGCCGCGGCCCGGAACGCAAAGGGGCGACCGCGTCAGATCGCCCCGTGGAGCACGTCATCGATCCGGTCAACCCTGCGGCTTGTCGCCGTCGCGGGGCTGGGAATCCTCTCCCTTGACCGCGTCCTTGAAGCTCTTGATGGCCTGGCCCAGCGAGCGTCCGATCTCGGGCAGCCGCTTGGCCCCGAACAGCAGCAGCGCCACCACGAACAGCAGTACGAGTTCCGGCCATCCGATGTTCCCCATCAGCGTCCCTCCTCTACACCCATTTCAGCAGATAGGCCATCAGCGCCACGCCCAGCAGCGCGATGATGTTCAGCTTGAGCGTGAAGCCCAGCGTCAGCGTCACCCACAGCAGATTGATGGTCAGCGGCGGCGTCAGGCCCGGCTGCAGCGCGTAGGTGAAGAAGTTCCGCACCACGCCGGCCGGCAACAGCAGGCCCAGCAGGTCCCCCAGGGCGCTGCCCAGCAGCGCGCCGACGATCAGCATCAGCAGGATGAAGCCCGGTCCCTTGCGTTTCAGCGCCATGATCGTATCCTATCGTTTCAATCCGATGATGTCCGCGGCCCGGCCGCATTTGCCGCAATGCTCACCCTTGATCCCCGCGATCGTAACCTGGTACCCGCGGCGGGCCGCCAGCAGGTTGCCGCATTGCGGGCAGTGTGTGTCCTCGCCGCCGGGGATGTCGATGTTGCCGACGTAGACGTACTTCAGCTTGTCCCCTGCCCGCTGTCGCAGTCGCACCAGGGTTTTTTCCGGCGTGGGCGGCGCGTCCATCTTGTACTGCGGGAAATAACGGGACAGGTGCAGCGGGATCAGCGGATCGACCCCGGCCAGCCAGCCGGCCAGGTCGTCGATGTTTCGGTCGGAATCGTTGAGCCCGGGGATCACCAGGTTGGTCACCTCGACCCAGCAGTTCGTCCCGTGCGCCAGCTCGATGGTCTTCAGCACGGTGCCGAGGTCGCCGCCGCAGATCTTCCTGTAGAACGCCGGGTCCATGCTCTTGAGGTCGATGTTGACGGCGTCGACCAGGGGCAGCAGCTCGGCCAGCGGCTCGGGATTGATGGTGCCGTTGCTGACCAGGACGTTGACCAGGCCCTTGGCGCGAGCTAGGGCGCAGGTGTCCAGCAGGTACTCGAACCACACCAGCGGCTCGGTGTACGTGTAGGCGATGCCGATGGATTTTTGCTGAATCGCCATCGCGACCAGCTCGGCGGGCGAAGCCCGCTGGGTGGGCAGCTCGGTCTGCGAGATCCGCCAGTTCTGGCAAAAGTCGCAGGCCAGGTTGCATCCGTTGGGGCCGGTCGAAAGGATCGTTGCCCCGGGATGAAAGTGGAACAGCGGCTTTTTCTCGATCGGGTCGACCGCCACCGTCACCAGCTGCCCGTAGCTCTCGGCTTCGAGGATCCCTGCGCGGTTGGCCCGGACCCGGCACTTGCCCCGTTTGCCGGGCGCGATCACGCAGCGGTGCGGGCACAGCAGGCACTGGACCTTCTTTCCGTCCAGCTTCGTATAGTACC
>DATJQG010000244.1:0-2100 GCA_035506015.1 Candidatus Edwardsiibacteriota bacterium | reverse complement strand
GGGCACCACGGTGGACGAGGCCAGCCACCTGCTGTCCAAGCACAAGATCGAGAAGCTGCCGATCGTCGACAAGAAGGGCGTGCTGCGCGGCCTGTTCACGGTCAAGGACGTGATCAAGCGCAAGCAGCACCCCAACGCCTGCAAGGACTCCCAGGGACGGCTGCGGGTGGCCGCGGCCATCGGCGTGGCCGGCGACTACCTGGAGCGGGCCGCGGCGCTCGTTGCCGCGGGCGCCGACGCGCTGGTGATCGACACCGCGCACGGCCACTCGGCCGGCGTACTCAAGGCGGTCAAGGCGGTGCGCGCCAAGTACCACGCCATCGACATCGTCGCCGGCAACGTCGCCACCAGCGAAGCGACGAAGTCGCTGATCAAGGCGGGCACCGACGCCGTCAAGGTCGGGATCGGGCCGGGCTCGATCTGCACCACGCGGGTGGTGGCCGGCGTGGGCGTGCCGCAGCTGACGGCCGTGATGGAATGCGCCAAGGCGGCCAAGCGGTCGAAGGTCCCGGTGATCGCCGACGGCGGCATCAAGTTCTCGGGCGACGTCGTCAAGGCGCTGGCGGCCGGCGCGGACTGCGTGATGATCGGCAACCTGTTCGCCGGCACCGAGGAGAGCCCGGGCGAGACCATCCTGCTGCAGGGCCGCAGCTACAAGGTCTACCGCGGCATGGGGTCCCTGGGCGCGATGCGGGCCGGCAGCGCCGACCGCTACTTCCAGGAGGGCGTGGCGGCGCAGCACGGCGGCCAGGCCAAGAAGTTCGTGCCCGAGGGCATCGAGGGCCGCGTGCCGTACAAGGGCCTGCTGGCCGACACCGTCTACCAGCTGATCGGCGGCATTCGCAGCGGCATGGGCTACTGCGGCGCGACCAGCATCCCCGACCTGCAACAGAAGGCGGTGTTCATACGGATCTCCAACGCCGGGCTGCGCGAGAGCCACGTCCACGACGTGGTGATCACCAAGGAAGCGCCCAACTACGGCGGCGAGCGCGGATAGCACCTGATCACAACCCGTCATTCCCGCGCAAGCGGGAATCCAGGGATTTATCTAGGAAAAACGAGGGCGCTCCGTTCGGAGCGCCCTCTTGCCGTTTTGACATCGTATAAAAATCTTCTTGACACCCGACTGCCGTTCCGGTATAATCCACCAACTTTTTCGAGACCTGCCATGACGCTCCCGGTCAACCACACTGCCATGATGATGGAAGCCAAGGGTAAGTGCAAGCGTCCGCACATACCCGGTGGCCGTGGTGTGCATTGATCCAGGGATAGCTGCATCACAGGGAAGAGGGCCGCGGGTATGTGCGAACACCCGCGGCCCTCTTCTTTTTGTATCCAATTCCAGCGAACCTCAATCAAGGACGCCGCCATGAACAGGACCCTGCCATTCGATACCGCCGCGCTGCGCGACATCGCCCGGCGCCACCCCACGCCGTTCCACCTCTACGACGAGCGGGCCATCGCCGGGAACGCCCGCCGCTTCCTGGACGCCTTCGCCTGGAACCAGGGCTTCCGCCAGTACTTCGCGGTCAAGGCCACGCCCACGCCGGCCATCGTCTCGCTGCTGCACGGGCTGGGCATGGGCATGGACTGCAGCTCGCTGGCCGAGCTGGAGCTGTGCCGCCGGCTGGGGATCGCCGGCCAGGACGTGATGTTCACCTCCAACGACACCGCGGCGGCGGAGTTCCGGCTGGCCGCCCGGATGGGCGCCATCGTCAACCTCGACGACCTCAGCCACATCGATTTCCTGGAGCGCGCGGCCGGGCTGCCGCGGACGCTCTGCCTGCGCTACAACCCCGGCGACCCGGCCATCGGCAACGCCATCATCGGCACGCCCTGCCAGGCCAAGTTCGGCATCCCGCGCGACCAGCTGCTGCAGGGCTACGCGCTGCTGGCCGCCAAGGGCGTGCAGCGCTTCGGCCTCCACACCATGGTGGTCTCCAACGAGCTCAACAGCGACGCGTTCGTGGCAGTGGCCGAGCTGATGTTCGAGCTGGCGGTCGCGGTGCGCGACCGTACCGGCGTCCGCGTCGACTTCATCAATCTGGGCGGCGGGCTGGGCATCCCCTACCGCCCGGAGCAGCGGCCGATCGATGTCGG
>DATJQG010000243.1:0-3671 GCA_035506015.1 Candidatus Edwardsiibacteriota bacterium | reverse complement strand
GGTGGAGGGCGGGTATCTTTTGGTCAAGGGAGTCGGCATCGCCGCGGCCAATCCCAACCGGCCGGGCGACGAGAACGCGCGCCGCGCCATGGCCATCCGCGCGGCCACCGTGGTGGCGCAGAGAAATCTGGCGGTCGCATTGGGAAGAATTCCCCGCAGCGGCGGCACGGCGCAGATCCCGGGCACGCGGGTGCGCGATCAAAAGGACCTGGGCAACGGCCAATACGAGGTGACCATCGAGGTGCCGCTGGACAAGATACAGACACGATAACATTCTAGTCAGGCCTATCAACGATAATACAAAGGAGGCCATCGGGACGCATTTGCGATCAATTTGAATTGTGCGACAACATGAGCACGACCGTGCCGGAAACTATTTCAGCCAAGATCATGGTCATACGGAACCAGCGTGTCTTGATGGATTCCGATCTGGCCAGAATTTATGGCGTCAGCACAAAAAGGTTGAATGAACAGGTGCGGCGGAATAGCGGCAGGTTCCCGCAGGATTTTGCGTTCCGGTTGACACCTGATGATCTGGCGAACTTGAAGTCGCATTTTGCGACTTCAAGTTGGGGCGGGAAACGCAAGTTGCCGCTGGTGTTCACGGAACATGGCTCCATCATGGCCGCGACCGTCCTCAATTCGCGCCGGGCGATGACCATGACCATTTTCGTGGTGCGCGCGTTCATTGCGCTGCGGCAGATGACCATGGATTACCAAGCGTTGTACAAGAAGGTTGTGAACATGGAGCACAAATACGATACCCAATTCAGCGGTGTTTTCGCGGCCATCAAGCAACTGATGACGCCGGTCGAACACAAAAAGAGGAAGATCGGTTTCGCGCCACATACCCAAGACCAATGAACGGAAGCGCCTAAAACGACATGCAGTCACCTCCGTGGTGCCGTTGGGAAAAATCAAATAAACAGCTATTCAATATACAAGCCCCTTGCACGACAGTGGAAGGGGTTTTTCTTGTCCCTTTACCTTTCGCGATAAATGCTGTATAATCTATTTTCCCAATCAGCAATTCCAAAACCCAAATCGGAAATCGTACGTTCGTGGACCTCTTACAGAACCTCAATCCCCCGCAGAAGGACGCCGTCACCTACAACGGCGGGCCGATCCTGATCCTGGCCGGGGCCGGCTCGGGCAAGACCCGCGTGCTGACGCACCGCATCGCCTACCTGGTGGGCACCGGCGCCTGCGACGCCTGGTCGATCCTGGCCGTGACCTTCACCAACAAGGCGGCCAACGAGATGAAGAAGCGGATCGCCGCGCTGCTGGGCCGCCCGGTGCAGGGCCTGTGGATCGGCACGTTCCACTCGGTGTGCGCGCGGCTGCTGCGCAAGGACGGCTTTAGGCTGGGCTTCAACCGGGACTTCACGATCTACGACGAGGACGACAAGAAGTCGCTGGTGAAAAGGATCATGGCCGAGCTGGGCATCTCCGAGCGCAAGGCGCCGCTCAAGGCCGTGATGGGGCGGATCTCCGGGGCCAAGGACAACCTGTTCGGGCCGGAGCGCTACCAGTCCACGGCCTACGACTTCTTCGAGAAGGACGTGGCGCGGGTCTTCGTCCGCTACCAGCAGGCGCTGCTGCAGAACCAGGCCATGGACTTCGACGACCTGATCTTCAACACGGTGCGGCTGCTGCGCGAGCACCCCGCCGTCAAGGAGGAGTACGCGGGGCGCTTCAAGCACATCCTGGTCGACGAGTACCAGGACACCAACCACGCCCAGTACACGCTGGTCAAGCTGCTGTCCGAGCACAACCGCCAACTGTGCGTGGTGGGCGACGACGACCAGTCGATCTACGGCTTCCGCGGCGCGGACATCAAGAACATCCTGGACTTCGAGAGCGACTTCCCCGACGCCAAGGTGGTGCGGCTGGAGCAGAACTACCGCTCGACCAAGGTCATTTTGGACTGCGCCAACGCCGTGGTCAAGAACAACCTGGGCCGCAAGGCCAAGAAGCTCTGGACCGAAAACCAGCAGGGCGACGACGTCGCGCTGTGGCAGTGCTGGGACGAGCGCGACGAGGCCGACAAGGTGTGCCGCGCCGTCAAGCAGCACCAGGCGTCCGGCAAGCTCAAGGACTGCGTGGTGCTGTACCGCACCAATGCCCAAAGCCGGTCGCTGGAGGAATCCTGCCGCCGGGCCTCGCTGCCCTACGTGATCGTGGGCGGCGTGAAGTTCTACGAGCGCAAGGAGGTCAAGGACCTGCTGGCCTACTGCAAGGCGGTCGCCAATCCCGCCGACGAGGTGTCGCTGCGCCGCATCATCAACGAGCCGCCGCGCGGCATCGGCGACACCACGCTGCTGCGGGTCGAGGCCTTCGCGAAAGACAAAAACATCACGCTTTACGAAGCGCTGCGGGAAGCCAACGAAGTCGCGGGGCTGAACGCCGGGGCCAAGGCCGCCATCGGCGCGTTCGTCAAGATGCTGGCCGACCTGGTCAAGGAGCGCGACAACCTCAACGCCGAGCAGATCCTGAAAAGCGTCATCCAGCAAACGGGGTACATCAAGTCGCTGGAGTCCCAGTACGCGCTGACCGACGAGGCCGTCAGCCGGGTGGAGAACGTGCAGGAGCTGCTGTCCGCGGCCGACGAGTTCTGCGAGCGCTCCGAGGACAAGTCCTTGGCAGCGTTCCTGGCCGAGGTGTCATTGATCGCCGACATCGACCGCTGGGACCCGGACACCGATTCCGTCACGCTGATGACGCTGCACAACGCCAAGGGCCTGGAGTTCAAGCGGGTGTTCATCACCGGCATCGAGGAGGGCCTGCTGCCGCACGCGGCCTCGATCGAGTCGCGCCAGGAGCTGGAGGAGGAGCGGCGGCTGTTCTACGTGGGCATCACCCGGGCGCGGGAGAAGCTGCACCTGGCCTTCGCCAACAGCCGGCGGCGCGGCGGCAGCCACCTGCCCTCGATGCCCTCGCGCTTCCTGCAGGAGCTGCCGCAGGACCTGGTCCGGCTCGACGCGCCGCAGCCGGCCGCGGCTTCGCCGGCGGCGCCGATGATGGCGCGGTCCCCGTATGACGAGCCGGCGGAACAGCCCGGCGGCTTCCGCAAGGGGCAGCGGGTGAGCCATCCCGCGTTCGGCCCGGGACAGATCGTGGAGATCGAGGGCGGCGGCGAGGACGCCAAGCTGACCATCATGTTCCAGGGCGGGGTGCGCAAGAAGATCGTGGCCGGGTACGTGGAGTACGTCGAGGAGTGACCGCGGTGCGGCGCATCAAATTGTGGACGATGCTGCCCGGCGGCAGCCGCCATCCCATCGGGTTGCGCCGCCGTAAACTCGAGGTGCTTCACCGGGTCGGTGACTGGGACCGGTTTGCTGAGTTGCTGGATGCGGACCTCAACATTGCGCGCCAGGCGGGCGACGCGGCGGCGATCGGCGATGGCTTGCTGTGCCTGGCCAAGCTGGCAGCCCAACGCAGCGACCCCGGCCGCTCCCAGCAGCTGCTGGCCGAGGCCGAGCTGGTCTTCACGGCCGCCGGCGACGCCACGGCGTTGCGGCAATGCCGGGACTACCGCGTCAAGAACCACATCAGCAGCGGTGAATATGCCCAGGCGGAAGCAATCGCCCGCGCGCTGCTGCGCGAGGCGCAGCAGCGCGGCGACCAGGCGGCGCTGGCCGACCAGTACAACAGCCTGGGGTTGATCGCCT
>DATJQG010000242.1:0-2031 GCA_035506015.1 Candidatus Edwardsiibacteriota bacterium | reverse complement strand
AAAAGCAGCGCATTTCATACGTGTAACCGCGATGATATCGTCGGTCGCTGATGACGACTGCCGAGTCGATGGGGATGCCGGACAGGACAATGTTCAGCATCCCTGTTTTCATGGCGTTGTTGCCATGAGAGCGCTGCGTTGTCCCGAGAGGCCGATGATGGCCATTGACGCTCCGATCATCACCGATGCACGCAATCATTGAACGATATCCGGCGCTGGCGCTGTTCGCCGTGCTGGGCCTCGGCATCCTGCTGGCCCCGGCCGCGGGCGGGATGCCGCTGGCCGCGGTCCTGGCGATCGCCGGCCTGACGCTGTGCCTGCTCGCCTGGTTGCGGGGCAACGGCGCGGAACGGCTGGGGCTGGGGCTGCTGGTGATGGCCCTGGGCGCGGTGTCGTACGCGGTCCACGCCGACACCGCCCGCAGCCCGTGGCAGCAGGGCGGGCGCTATTGCGCGGCGATCCAGGTCGTCTCCGAGCCGCAGCAGACGCCGACCGGCTGGCGTTTCCAGGCCAGGGTCCGTTCCGAGATCGCCGCGGGAGGGACGGCGACGCCCCGCGATTTCACCGTGCTGGCGAAGCTGCCGGACGATCCCGGTTGGCATCCGGCCTACGGCGACCTGGCCTATGTGTCGGCCGAATTCGCCCTGGCGCCGGCCCGCCGCAATCCCGGCGGATTCGATTACCGCGACTACCTGGACCACAACGAGGTCGCCGGCATCATCCGGATCGAGCAGGCGCAGTTCCTGTCGGGCGGGCACGGCAGCTGGCTGATCGCCCGTCTGATCATCCCGGCGCGGCGCCACGTGCGGCGGGTGATCGCGGCGTTCCTGCGGGGCGACGAGGCGGCGCTGCTGGCGGGGCTGGCGCTGGGCGAGCGCAGCGACCTGTCAAAGCCGGTGCTGGAGGCCTTTTCCGACACCGGGACCACCCACGTGCTGGCGGTCTCGGGGCTGCACGTGGTGCTGGCCGCGTTCATCATCTTCATGCTGCTGCGGCTGCTGCAGCTGCCCAAGCGCCTGGCGGGGGCCGGCACCATCGCCGGGCTGGTGTTCTACACGCTGCTGACCGGCGGGGCGCCGTCGATCACCCGGGCCACCATCATGGCCTCGGCCGCGATCCTCGGCACGCTGTTCGAACGGAAGGGCAGCGGCCTCAACATGCTGGGCCTGTCGGCCCTGCTGATCCTGTGCTGCTGGCCGCAGGCGCTGTTCGACGCCGGTTTCCAGCTGTCCTACGCCGCCACCTTCGGCATCCTGGCGATGACGCGGCCGGTCCAGGAACAGCTGTTCAAGCTGTCCGACAGCGGCCTGGTGCGGGAATGGCTGCTGCTGCCGCTGGCGGTCTCGGCCGCGGCCCAGCTGGCCACGGCGCCGGTGATCGCCTACCATTTCCACCGCATCCCGATGATCTCGCTGCTGGCGAACCTGGTGGTGGTGCCGCTGACCAACCTGCTGCTGGCGGTCGGGCTGTGCATGGCGCTGATCGGGGCGCTGTCGCTCTGGCTCATCCGCCCGCTGGCGGCCTGCGCCTATGCGGTATCGTGGCTGTCGCTCAGGGCCGTGGCGCTGTTCGCCGCGGTGCGGTTCGGCACCATCGTCTGGCCGCACACCACCTTGCCGCAGGTGCTGCTGTACGCGACGCTGGTGGTGCTGGCCTTCCGCTGGCGCAGGGCGGGACGGCCGCGCTTGGCGCTGATCACCGCGGCGCTGGTCCTGTCGGCCTTTGCTGTGTGGGGCCAGGCGACGGCGAAGCCGCGCGGCCTGCGGGTCACCTACCTGGACGTGGGCCAGGGCGACGCCGCGCTGGTGGAGTTCCCCAACGGGCGGCGGATGCTGATCGACGCCGGCCCGGCCAGCCCCGGCTACGATGCCGGCGAACGGGCGATCGTGCCGTTCCTGCGCGGCAGCGGCATCACCGCGCTGGACGACATCCTGATCAGCCACAGCGACGGCGACCACTGCGGCGGGCTGCCGTACCTGCTGGACCATGTCGGGGTCCGGCGCCTGATGATCTCGGCCCACCAGCCGCCGC
>DATJQG010000241.1:0-2171 GCA_035506015.1 Candidatus Edwardsiibacteriota bacterium | reverse complement strand
TGGACGCCGTACTTGGCCAGGTCCTCCTGCTTGTGCTCGGCCCGGCCCACGCCCAGCGCCAGCTCGGTGGCGATCGCCACCTCGTCGCCCACCAGCACCACCTGGTAGCGGCCCCGGGCGATGCGGGCGGCCTCGATCGCGCCCTCGATGTTGGGCGCGATGCCGTTGTCGCCGGCCATGGCGTCCACCACGATCCGGATCGGGCCCTTGTAGCCGTTGGCGACCGGCTGGTCGAGCCGGGCGCCGGCGGTCAGTTCCTGCTTCTTCTTCGCCATCGGCATTTCCTTGGCAGTCGGTTTGCGCGGTCAGCGCGGGGCGGTTAGACTTCCTTGACCTGCACGATCTCGCGCCCGCCGTAGTAGCCGCAGTTGGGGCAGGCCCGGTGCGGCAGCCGCGGCTGGTGGCAATGGCTGCAGTCCACCAGGTTGGGGCTCTTCAGTTTCCAGTTGGCGCGGCGCTTGGCGGTGCGCTGGTTGGAGTGTCTGCGTTTGGGCAGTGGCATGGTTCTATCTCCTTCGTGATTGCTTTCGTGGCATGTGGTCCCGCCGCCGGCGGACGTTCAGCGCCGCGCGCTGTCCAGGATCTCCAGCACCAGGTCGTCGTAGCCGATGCCGTCGGCCTTGGCCTCGGCCGGCAGGTCGGAGAGGTCGGTCATCCCCGGGCAGGTGTTGACCTCCAGCACCAGCGGTGTGCCGGCCCGGTCGACGATGATGTCGACCCGCGACCAGCCGCGGCAGCCCAGCGCCCGGTGGGCGCACAGCGCGGCCTGCTGCGCCTGCTTGTAGATCGCCCCCGGCAGCCGCGCCGGGATCACGAACTCGGTCAGGCCCTGGGTATACTTGGCCTGGTAGTCGTAGAACTCGTTCTTGGGCACCAGCTCCAGGATCGGCAGGGCGCGGGCCTTGGCGCCGCTGCCCAGGATCCCCACCGTGATGTTCATGCCCGGCACGAACCGCTCCACCAGCACCTCGCCGTATTTCCTGGCGACCGCGGCCACGTCCTTGCGCAGGCCGGCCAGGTCCCGGGCGATCGAGACGCCCAGCGACGATCCCTCCTCCGGCGGCTTGACCACCAGCGGCAGCCCCAGGTACTCCGCGGCCTGGTCGATGGCGGGCGGCTCGTCCCGCCGCATCCAGACGGAGTCGGGCGTGGGGATGCGCTGCTCCCGGAACACCTGCTTGGCGTAGGCCTTGTGCATGGCCAAGGCCGAGGCCAGCACGCCCGACCCGGTGTAGGGGACGTCCATCATCTCCAGCAGGCCCTGCACCGTGCCGTCCTCGCCGTAGCGGCCGTGCAGCACGATGAACGCGGCGGCGATCTTCTTTTTCCGCAGCTCGGCCGCCAGCTCGGTGCCGGCGTCGATGCCGGCGGCATCCAGGCCCGCGCGCTGCAGCGCGGCCAGCACGTTGGCGCCCGATCGGAGGGACACCTCGCGCTCGCCCGAGCGACCGCCCATCAGCACGCCGATGCGGCGCCCGGTGAAATGTTTGATGATGCTCTTGCTGCTCATGGGTGGTCGCGATGAGATCGGTCAACGACGAAGTCGTACGACGGCGAAGTCGTTCAACGGCGAAGTCGTTCAACGGCGAAGCCGTTCAGCGGCGCAGCAGCGCCTTCATGTCGCGCACCGCGCGGCCCAGGCCGACCAGCACCGCCCGGGCGATGATGGCGTGCCCGATGTTGAGCTCGCTGATCCCGGGGATGGCCGCGACCGGTCCGACATTGCCGTAGTCCAGGTCGTGCCCGGCGTGGACGTCCAGCCCCAGGTTGCGGCCCAGCCGGGCCGCCGCCCGCAGCCGCGCGGTCTCGGCGCGGCGCGCCGCGCCGCGGGAGGCGGCGTAGGCCTTGGTGTTGAGCTCGACGCTGTCGGCGCCCAGTTTCTTGGCCAGCTCGATCTGCCGGGTGTCCGGCTCGACGAAGCAGGTCACCGCGATGCCCGCGGCAGTCAGCCTCTGTGCGGCCTGCGCCGCCGGGAGATACACCTTGTTCAGGTCCAGGCCGCCCTGCGTGGTAAGCTCGTTGGGGCTTTCCGGCACCAGGCAGACCGCGTCGGGCTTCAGTTTGACGGCCAGGGCCACCATCGCCGGCCGGGCCGCCATCTCCAGGTTGAGGTGCGTGCGCACCCTGCGGCGCAGCGCCGCCACGTCGCGGTCCTGGATGTGGCGGCGGTC
>DATJQG010000240.1:0-2908 GCA_035506015.1 Candidatus Edwardsiibacteriota bacterium | reverse complement strand
CACGGCGCTGCTGTGGCTGTATGCCGCGCGCGGCAAGCGGATGTCGATCTGGGGCAACCTGCTGGTGGCGGCGGTCTGCGCGCTGGCCTTCATCTACGGCGGCCTGGCGGCCGGCAACGCGCGATTGGCCCTGTTCCCGGCGCTGTTCGGCCTGCTGATGCACCTGGCGCGCGAGATCGTCAAGGACGTGCAGGACGAGACGGGCGACCGGGCGGCCAACGCCCGCACCACGGCCATCGCGCTGGGGCGTCCCACGTCGTTGAGGATCGCCGCGTTCTCCCTCGGTCTACTGTTTCTCGTGACGCCGCTGCCGTACATCTTTCACCTGTACACCATAATGTACCTGATCATGGTCCTGGGTCTGGTCAACACTTTCCTGGCCTGGGCGGTCAGGGCGCTGCTGTCGAATCCCGACGACGCGAGGGTCGCGCGGCTGTCCCTGCTGATCAAGCTGGACATGGCCGCGGGCCTGGCCGCGATCATCGTTGGACTTGTGTAACCAATCTCATTTTATAAAGGAACCGACATCATCATGACCATCCTGCAAGCCGTCATCCTGGGCCTGATCCAGGGGCTGACCGAGTTCCTGCCGGTCTCCAGCTCCGGGCACCTGCTGATCGCGGAGAAGCTGATGGGCGTCAGCTCGGACAGTCTGGCGTTCGAGATCTTCCTGCACCTGGCCACGCTGCTGGCCGTCGTGATCGTGATGCGGCGCCAGCTGCTGAAACTGCTGAAGGCGCTGTTCACGGCGCGGCTGGCGGTCAACAAGGGTAGGCTGCAGCCCTCCAGCGAGAGCCTTCGGCTCCTCTTGATCCTTGTTGTCTCCACGATCCCCGCCGCGCTGGCGGGCTACGCCTTCCGCCACCAGGTCGAGCACATCAAGGCCGACCCGCATTACCCGGTCTACATCGCGGCTTGCCTGCTGGTCACGGGCTGCATCCTGTTCGGCACGCGGTTCGCGAAGCGGCGCGCCGAGCCGATCACCTGGTGGCGCGGACTGATCATCGGCTGCTGCCAGGCGGTGGCGGCGCTGTTCCGCGGGATCTCGCGCTCGGGCAGCACCATCGCCGGGGGCGTCTACTGCGGGGTGGGGCAGGAGCAAGCGACCGAGTTCTCGTTCCTGCTGTCGGTGCCGGTGATCCTGGGCGCCGCGCTGCTGAAGCTGAAGGACCTGCGCCACGAGGGCCTGCCCGCCGCGGGTCTGGGCGCCTACCTGGCGGGCGGGCTGGCCGCCCTGGTCTCGGGGTATGTCGCGATCCTGCTGCTGCTGAAGGTTGTCAAGAAAAACCGGCTCGATTATTTCGCCTACTATTGCTGGGCCATGGGCCTCGCCAGCCTGGTGTGGTTCCTCGGCCATTAGGCGGGACGGTCTGATTTTTCCCATAAGATGACGATGAATGAGATCAAGAAAATATCC
Organism: Candidatus Edwardsiibacteriota bacterium; assembly: GCA_035506015.1. Taxonomy (GTDB): domain Bacteria; phylum Edwardsbacteria; class AC1; order AC1; family EtOH8; genus DATJQG01. The sequence goes on along the minus strand of DATJQG010000240.1, from coordinate 1,491 downwards.
CTGCTCAAAGCCGCGGGGATCGGTGGCGCGGCCCTGATCGTCGTGCTGATGATCGCAGCGGGCACGGCGTACCTCAGGCGCGGCGCCATCGCGCGCTGGGCAAAGCAAAAGGCGGTGCAGGGACTGTCGCGGCGCGTGCTGCTGGACCTGCCGGACGGCGTCGACCGGGCGCGGGTGCAGCGCGACCTGGCGCTGCTGGAGGCCCGGGTCGGCGACGGCAGCGTCGACCGCATCAGGCTGGCCGCGATCCTTGGCGCGACGGGCCGGGCGCTGGAAGACAAGAAGCTCGACCGGCAGGAGGCCGAGGCCATCATCGGGCAGATCGAGCAGGCGGTGCGATAGCATGGCGAAGAGGAACCCCGTCAAGATCGCGCTGGCGCTGGCCGCGCTGCTGCTGGCGCTGGCGCTGGCGGCCGGCCTGCTGTACCGCGCCCCGGCGCTGGACAGCGACAAGGGGGTGAACGGGCTGGCGGTCGTTTCGGGCTTCCTGCTGGTGGCGTTCTATGCCTGGTGGGCGTCCCGCAATTTCCGCAGGGAGCAGCGGCGGCGCTGGAGCCTGTGGCAGATCGCCCTGCTGACGTCGCTGACCGGCCTGGCGGTGCAGCTGTCGGGCGGGCTGTCCTCGTTCCTGCTGGGGTTCTACCTGCTGCCGGTGTGGCTGGCGGTGTTCCATGCCGAGCCGCGCTGGCAGCTGGCCCCGCCGCTGGCCGCGGCGGCGATCGAGTTGGGCTCCAGCTACTGGGGCGACCGGCTGTTCGCCGAGGCCGTGCCCGCGGTGTTCTTCGCCGCCATGCTGGCGCTGAGCTTCGCGGCGGCGAAACTGTTCTCGCGCCGGGCGCTGACATCGGCCGCGGCGCCCGCGGCCACCGGCGGCGATACCGCCGACGAGGCGGCGGCCGCCGAGGTCTCGCTGCAGCAGGACCTGACGGCGCTGTGCGCGCTGGTCCAGGCCGCGGCGGGGTCCCGCACCTGCGCCGTGTTCCGGCTGGAGGCGATGGGCGCCCGGCTGCGGATGGTGGCCTTCCGGAGCTACAGCCCCAACATCGCGCCGGACGCGGCGATCGACGTCCAGCGCGGCTTCCTGGGCTGGGTGGTGCGCGAGCGCCAGGGCCTGCTGTACCCCAGCTACGACAAGGATTTCCGGGCGCTGGGCTACTACGCCAAGGACGAGGCGGTGGGCTCGGTGCTGGCCGTCCCGGTGCGCGACGGCGACGCGGTGCGCGGGATGATCGTGGCCGACAGCGAGCGCGACAAGGCCTTCGACGAGTCCGGCAAGCTGCTGCTGGCGGGCTTCGCCGAGCTGGCCGGCCGGATGATGGCGCTGCACCAGAGCCACTCGGCCCTCGGTTTGGAGAAGGAGCGGCTGGCGGAATGGAACAGGCGGCTGGAGCTGATGGCCTCGCGCTTGACCACGGCCGAGGTGATCACGGCGATGAAGGAGCTGGTGCCGACGCTGGTCGACTGCGACCACCTCTGCCTGCTGGAGGTGCG
>DATJQG010000239.1:0-2921 GCA_035506015.1 Candidatus Edwardsiibacteriota bacterium | reverse complement strand
CAGCTGGTGCCGGTCCAGGTATACCGTCTGACGCGGCCGTTGGCGTTGGCCATCACGGCGTACTGGTAGACACCGTTGAGGCTTTTGATGTATACGCTGCCGGTGTTGCTCGCGCCCTGTGGCTGGAACCGGCACGTGTTGGCCGGGATTCCCGTGGCAGTAAAATAGATGCCTGAGGACGGCGCCGCTCCGGAGTCAGGCGGCACCTTGGTGACTCCGGCGGAGATCAGACCGAGGCGGCACTCGTCGAATGCGCTGACGGGACGTGTTTCATCTCCGGTTGCCGTATGGAACACGACCGTCATCTGGACGCCGCCCTTGGCGGTCGCGGAAAAGGTCACATCGACCGGGTGGCCGCGTGAATAAGCACGCTCCCGGGCGCCCTGGAGCTCCTGCACTATTTTATCAGCCGCGCCGCGGGCCCGGGAATTATTGATGATGCCGGTGAATGAATACGCTGCGATCCCAATTAGAATACCCATGACCACCAGGACAACCATTAATTCGATCAGGGTGAACCCTTTGTTCTTCATAAACCCTCCTTCTTGCTATGAAATGGATATGCAACAATTATGCCCAGCGGAGGTTGAAATAATAATTATCTAAAATGTTAATTATCAATTAGTTATAACGTTCTATTGCAAAGAGTAGATGTGAGAATAAAGAAACAGCTATTACCTTTGGGTAATAGCTGTTTCTTGAAGTGCATAATTACTCAAGGTTGTAATCTTTGATCTTTTTCAGCATCACCCGGTAGCTGATCTTCAGCCTCCTCGATGCCTCGCTCTTGTTCCCATTGACGGCGGCCAGGGTTTCCTTGATCAGTTTGGATTCCGCCTCTGCGGCGGCCCGGGCCGCAACGGCCAGCAGTCCCAGTCCTTGGTGCTGTTCGCCGGAATGTTCCCGCGGCGTCAAGTCGATGTGCTCGGCCTCGATCACGGGCCCCTGCGCCAGCAGCACGGCGCGTTCGATCAGGTTCTCCAGCTCGCGCACGTTACCCGGCCATTCGTGGCGCAGCAGCAACTGCTGGGCCTGGTCGGAGAAATGCCGGATGTCCTTGCCGGCCTTGGCGCAGTGCTTCTGCAACAGGCTGGCGGCCAGGGGCATGATGTCGTCGGTGCGCTGCCGCAGCGGCGGGATCCTGACCGGGAAGACGTTCAGCCGGAAGAACAGGTCCTGCCGGAATTTTCCCAGCTTGACCTGCTGTTCCAGGTCCTGGTTGGACGCCGCGATCAGCCGGATGTTGACCTTGACCGGTCTGGTCGAGCCCACCGGCACCGCCTCGCGCTCCTGCACCACCCGCAGCAGCTTGACCTGCAGGGCCGGCGACAGGTCCGACACCTCGTCCAGCAGGAACGACCCGCCCTCGGCCGCCTGCAGCAGCCCCGGCTTGTCGCGCAGCGCGCCGGTGAAGGCGCCCTTGACGTAGCCGAACAGCTCCGATTCCAGCAGCGATTCGGGCAGGGCGCCGCAATTGAGCGAGACGAACGGGCCGTCGCTGTGCCGGCTCAAACGGTGGATCTCCCGCGCCAGCAGCTCCTTGCCGGTGCCGCTCTCGCCCGTCAGCAGCACCGTGCTGTCGGTCGGCGCCACCTTCGCCGCCAGGTCCATCACCTTGGCCATCGCCTCCGAGCGGTAGATGATCGCCTGGTCGAACGGGGCCTGGCCGGCGCTGGGGTAATAGTCGAGGTGCCGGCCGAAGTCCTGCACCGCGCGCTCGATCTCGTCGAGGTGGCCCAGGAACGATCCGCCCGGCACCCCGGGCTGGGCGCATTCGCCGCGCAGCCCGCCGACCAGCGGCGCCACCCGGTCGTGCAGCTTCTGGGCCGCCTGGCGCAGCAGCCGCATCTGGTCGTAGAGCCCGGCCTGCTCCTCCAGCAGCCTGCGGGCCGTGATGTCCGACAGCACCAGCAGCCAGCCCAGGTCCGAACCGTCGGCGTCGCGCAGCCGGCCGCTCTCGATCTGGATGATCAGCCGGCCGCCCCCGCTCAGCGCCCGCTCCCACGTCAGCGGCTGCTGGCTGCGGGCCTTGGCCGCCATGCCCTCCCCGGCGATCCAGCCCTGGACGCCGGCCTGGTCGCGGGCGTCCAGCAGCCTGGCCGCGGTCCGGTTGTGCCACGTCACCAGACCCGCGTTGTCCAGGGTGATGATCCCCTTGTCGACGCTCTCCAGGATCTGGCGGTTGAGCAGCTCGGATCGCTCGGCCTGGGTCCTGGTCTGGTCATAGAGCTGCTGCAGGCTCTTGCCCTTCTGCTGCAGCTCGTCGATCGCCCGCTGGTAGACGTCCATCACCAGCGCCACGTCGGTCTGGCCGCCGGCCGGACCCTCGCCCAGGTTGCGGCGGGTGGCGGCGGCCATCTGCCGGAACGGCGCCAGCACGATATTCAGGTACCACAGGAACAGCGCCAGCACCAGCGCCAGCAGCCCCACCGCCGACCACAGCTCGAGCATGCCGACGTTCTCCAGGGCCCGCAGGAACTCGGCCGGGGCCTCCACCACCAGGATCTCGCCCTTCAGGCCCGCCCCCAGATAATAGCGGAGCAGGGTCTGCCGCTGGCGCTGGTAGAGCGCCGACGAGGCCCAGCCGGTCTCTTCCAGCCGGCGGTAGCCGGCGGCGTCCAGCCCCAGCAGGGCTTGCTCCGGGCGGGCGAACTGCAGGGTGTCCGTGGCCAGCAGCCACGACCCGTCCTTGCCCAGCACCCCGGTGTTGACGGCGCCGCCGCTCAAGCCGATGCGCCGCCAGCGGGCGACCACCGAGTCGGGCCTGGATACGGGATGCTCCTGCCACACCAAACGGGCCTGGTCCGCCACCAGGAACAGCCGGCCCTCCACCTGCCGCCGCGCCTCGCCCTTGGCCTGGAAGAACAACCAGGTCAGCAGGATGTTCTGGATCAGCACCACCAGGATGATCAGCAGGCCCG
>DATJQG010000238.1:0-4677 GCA_035506015.1 Candidatus Edwardsiibacteriota bacterium | reverse complement strand
CTGCTGAAACTGACCCAGCAGCTGGTCGGCGCGCGCGGGATCGACGAGATCGCACGCATCGCCGTGGCGCACCTCTCGGGCTTCTTCGGCACCAGCGTCTGCATCTACGTTTCTGAGAATGAACAGGCCCTGCCGGCCGGGCCGCACCCGGCGTCGAGCTACCGGCCCGGCGAGAAGGAGTTCGGCGTGGCATCGTGGGTGTTCCAGAACCGGCAGGCGGCGGGAAAGTTCACGCAGACGCTGGCCGGGGTCGACGCCCAGTTCCTGCCGGTATCCATGGGCCCCGATGTGTTCGGCGTTATCGGCATCGACTTGGCCGGGCTGCAGACCCTGTCCTTCCAGCAGGAAACGCTGCTCAATGGGGCCGTCCAGCAGATCACCACGGCGATCGAGCGCGTGCGGTTGATCGACGGCAAGGCGGCGCAGCTATAGCGTTGGTCAGTGCCCACGATCCATTGCGCGGCGGTCCGCGCTCAGGTACGGGATGGTGAACGCGCCTACCCGCACCTGGTTTCCGAACGCCCGAGTCGCCAGCGGCATTGGCCCCTCGGGCGTTTTCGATCACCCCGGGCCGTAACAGCAAGAGCGGGGCAGCAGATTAAACTTTCACGATGGCGTTGCCGTCTAATCATGTACAACCCAACGGGCGAACGAAAGGACCGATCATGCTGCGGACGATCTTTCTGCTGCTGCTCCTGCTGCCGGCAGGCGCATGGGCCCAGGACGGCCCCGACCTGGCCCCGCCCCCGGCGGTCCGGCATACCGGCAATACGTTCAGCATCGGCGACACGATGCGCCCGGAACCGCGCCCGTCCGACACGGACCGGGCCGCGCGGGAGATCGCGGCGTTGACGTCCCGGCTGCGGCTGGACTCGATCCAGACGGCGGCGGTCGCCGGGATCGTCGGCCAGCGGCAGCAGCTGCTGCGGCAGCTGCGGGAGGCGCCGATCAGCGACCGGGACGTCCGCCGGCTGCGCTTCCTGAAGATCTTCGACGACGCCGACCAGGCCATCAAGAAAGTGCTTGATGAAAAACAGCGAAAGGCGTATGATACCATCGTGGCGGAGCGGCTGCAGCAGATGAAACAACGGGAGGAACCGGGGCCCGGGCCGGGCCGGCACCGCGGGCACGATGGCGGCCGGGGGCCGTCCGGTTCAGGCGGATCGCGGCAATGATCTTTGCGGCCCGGACAAGAGGTCGGCCTGTTGCCGAGCTCCATGCGCCCGGGATCCCACCGGCATCGATAGAACAATAATGAGGCATCCACCATGGCGTTGGCGCTGACGAACTGGGTCCCGCGGCTGAGAACTGCGGTCGGGAACATGAGCTGGCGGAAAAGGGCCCTGCTGGGCCTGGCCGGCCTCGCGGTGATCGTGTTGATCATCGTCCTGCTGTCGCGGCTGGCGGCGCCGGCCGCCACAGTGAAGCTGGCCGCGGTGTCGCGCGGCAGCCTGCGGACCGAGATCACGGCCAGCGGCACGGTGCAGCCCAACAACACCGTGGAAGTGGGCACCCAGGTGTCCGGCACCATCAACAAGATCTTCGTCGACTACAACAGCCCGGTGCGGCAGGGCCAGGTGATCGCGCTGCTGGACACCACCTTCCTGGGCGCCGCCGCGGCCGACGCCCGCTCGTCCCTGCAGCGGGCCGAGGCCCAGCTGACGCTGGCCGCCGGCAACAAGCGGCGGGCCGATTCGCTGTACGGCCAGCAGCTGATCTCGCAGGCCGACCACGAGACGGCGATCGCCCAGTACGAAGCGGCCCGGGCCGACCGTAACAGTTCGGCCGCCCAGCTGGAGCGCGCCCAGATCAACCTGGCCTACGCCACCATCCGCTCGCCGATCGACGGCATCGTGATCTCGCGCAACATCGAGGTCGGCCAGACCGTGGCCGCCAGCCTCAACACGCCGACCCTGTTCGTGATCGCCGACGACCTGCGCAAGATGCAGGTGTCGGCCGCGGTCGACGAGGGCGACATCGGCAAGGTGGCGGTGGGCCAGCGGGTGGCGTTCACGGTCGACGCCTACCCCGACTTGACGTTCGACGGCACGGTCAGCAAGATCTACCTGCAGCCGACCACGGTCCAGAACGTGGTCAGCTACACCACCATCATCGCCGTGGCCAACAAGGACCGCAAGCTGCTGCCGGGGATGACCGCCAACATCACGGTGATCACCCAGCAGGTCGACGACGCGCTGCTGGTGCCCGCGGCGGCGCTCAGCTTCCAGCCGGCGTACGTCAAGCGGACCGGGAGCGGCGCCCGCGCCGACAGCGCCAGGGCCGGGCGCGCGAACGCGGCCGCCCGGCAATGGGCGGGCCGCGCCCGCCCGCCAGCTGACAGCGCCCGCGGCGGGCGGCCTGCCGCCGATTCCGGCGCGCGGGGCCAGCGCCCCTGGGGCAGCGGCGGGCCGCGGGTCTTCGTCGTCAAGGACAAGAAGCCGCAGCGGGTACCGGTGCAGGTGCTGCTCAACAACGGGATCTCCGCCGCCGTGGTCGGAGCGCTCTCCGAGGGCGACAGCGTGGCCGTGGGCTACAGCAGCCTCGGCGGCAAGGCCAAGGCCGCCGTCAACCCGTTCCAGCAGCAGCGGCCGGGCGGCACGCGAGGCCGTTGATGACCGCCTCCCCGCCGATCATTGCGCTGCGGGGGATCTCCAAGCGCTATTCCCTGGGCGAGACCGACCTGCTGGCGCTGCGCGACGTTGCGCTGGAGATCGCGGCCGGCGATTTCGTCGCCATCATGGGGGCCAGCGGCTCGGGCAAGTCGACCCTGATGAACATTCTGGGCTGCCTCGACGTACCCACCGCGGGCACCTACCTGCTGGACGGCGAGGAAGTGCAGACCCTGGACCGGCTGCAGCTGGCGGCCATCCGCAACCGCAAGCTGGGGTTCGTGTTCCAGTCGTTCAACCTGCTGGCCCGCACCACGTCGCTGGAGAACGTCGAGCTGCCGCTGCTCTACGGGACGCCGCTGACCTGGGAGGAGATCCGGCGGCGTTCGCTGGACGCCCTGCGGGCGGTCAACATCGAGCAGCGGGCAAACCACTACCCGTCGCAGCTGTCGGGCGGGCAGCAGCAGCGCGTGGCCATCGCCCGGGCCATCGTCAACCAGCCCCGCATCATCCTGGCCGACGAGCCCACCGGCAACCTCGATTCCCGCACCAGCGTGGAGATCATGGCGGTGTTCCAGGCGCTCAACCGGCGCGGCATCACCGTGGTGCTGGTGACCCACGAGCCCGACATCGCGCAGTACACCAAGCGGATCGTCACCTTCCGCGACGGCCGGATCATCGGCGACCGCCCGGTGGCGGCGCGGCGCGACGCCGCGGCCGAGCTGGCCGCGCCGCAGGCCGCGGAGGTGGCCTCATGAAGGCCGGCGGCGTGCTGCGGCTGGCGGCCCGCACCATGCGGCGCAACCGGGTGCGCACCTTCCTGACGATGCTGGGCATCATCATCGGCGTGGCCTCGGTGATCGCCATGCTGGCGGTGGGGCAGGGCGCCAAGAAGGCCATCAGCGACCAGATCGCCTCGCTGGGCACCAACGTCATCATGATCTTCCCGGGCTCGTTCATGCAGGGCGGGGTCAGCCAGGGCGCGGGCACCCAGTCGCGGCTGACCGAGGGCGACGCCACGCTGATCCGGGCCCACTGCCCGGCGGTCAGCCACGCCTCGCCGCTGGTGCGCACCACCCAGCAGGTGAAGTGCGTCAACAAGAACTGGCGCACCTCGATCCAGGGCGTCTACCCCGAGTACCTCGACATCCGCGACTGGCCGCTGTCCGAGGGCACGGCCTTCAGCGACAACGACGAGCGGGGCGCGGTGAAGACCTGCCTGATCGGCCAGACGGTGGCCGAGAACCTGTTCGGCGACGGCAGCAGCGTCGGCGAGGACCCGGTGGGCCAGACCATCCGCATCAAGAACCTGCCGTTCAAGGTGCTGGGCCTGCTGGCCGAGAAGGGGCAGAACATGATGGGCCAGGACCAGGACGACATCATCTTCGCGCCGTTCTCCACCGTGCAGAAGAAGCTGATCGGCTCGACCTGGGCCTCGCAGGTGGTGGTCTCGGCCGTGACCGCCGACAGCATCGCCGTGGCGGTGGCCCAGATCAAGCAATTGTTCCAGAGCCCGCTGGGCGGCAGCCGGGACACCAGCTCGCTCAACATCCGCACCCAGACCGAGATCGCCACGGCCTCGTCCCAGACCGCCAACGTGATGAGCGTGCTGCTGGCCTGCGTGGCCGCGGTGTCGCTGGTGGTGGGCGGCATCGGCATCATGAACATCATGCTGGTGTCGGTGGCCGAGCGCACCCGGGAGATCGGCATCCGGATGGCCGTGGGCGCCAAGCCCGCCGACATCCTGCTGCAGTTCATCGTCGAGGCCTCGGTGATCAGCGTGATCGGGGGCATCATCGGCGTGATGGTGGGCGGCGCGGCCTCGCTGACCATCGCGGCCACCCAGGGCTGGCCGGTGCTGGTGACCCCGTTCTCGGTGCTGCTGGGCTTCCTGTTCTCGGCGGCCATCGGCATTTTCTTCGGCTGGTACCCCGCCCGCAAGGCCGCCGACCTCAATCCGATCGACGCCCTGCGCTACGAGTGACCCGGCGGCGCCGGTCTGACGGCGACGGTCCCGGCCCCGTGATCGGGGCCGGGACCGTTTTTTCACAAATAGTAGTTGACATTT
>DATJQG010000237.1:0-2536 GCA_035506015.1 Candidatus Edwardsiibacteriota bacterium | reverse complement strand
AATGGTCGGGGTCAAGGCCGGCCTTGCGGAACAGGTCGCGGTTGTAGTAGTAGACCGGCACGCTCTTGTTGAACGGCATGCTGACCATCCGGCCGTCGCGGCTGCACTCGGCCACCATCACCGGGAAGAGATCCGTCAGCGCCGCCGAATCCAGCCCCTCCTTGCCCTCGAAGAAGTCGGCGAACGGCTTGATGTGCGTGGCCTGGTTGGGGGCCTCCAGCAGCTGGCTGGTCCAGGCCTCGTAGGACTGCGCCAGCACCGGCGTGTTGCCGGCCGCCATCGACGCCATCAGCTTCTGCGACAGCGCGTCGTAGCTGCCCATGTTGACCATGGTGACCTTGACGCCCGTGGCCTTCTGGAAATCGCCGGCCATCGCGTCCAGCGTCTTGCCCAGCGGCCCTCCCATCACGTGCCAGAAGCTCACCTCGGACGGCCCCTGTTTGCCGCATCCGGCGAGGGCGATCAGCGGGACCAGCAGCAGCAGGAAAAGCTTTTTCATGACGCACCTATTCGTTGAAGATTATTACTTGCAGACACAGATTCCCTCAGATCAATCCCGTAGACACCGGTGGTGATCTGTGTCAGGGGTTAATCCTTCAGACCGGACGACACGAAGCTCTCGGTGATCTGGCGCTGGGCGATGGCGTAGACCGCCACCAGCGGCAGGATCACCATGGTCGAGGCCGCCATCAGCTGCGGCCACATCGACCCCTGCTCCTGCGAGAAGTAGGCCAGCCCCACCTGGATCGGCCGCATGGTGTCGCTGTTGGTGACGATCAGCGGCCAGAGGAAACTGTTCCAGCTGCCGATGATGGAGAACAGGCTGACGGTCACCAGCACCGGGCGCGAGATCGGCAGCAGCACGTGCCAGATGAACCGCAGGTCGCCCGCCCCGTCCATCTTGGCGGCCTCGTACAGGCTCCAGGGCACCGTCTTGAAATGCTGGCGGATCAGGAAGATCGAGAAGATGTTGACCACCCAGGGCACGATCAGGGCGTAGAACGTGTCCAGCCAGCCCAGCTTGGCCAGGATCACGTAGGCCGGCACCAGGTACACCGGCTGCGGGATCATCATCATCCCCAGCAGCACCAGGAACGACGCCTCGCGTCCCCGGAATTCCTTGAAGGCGAAGGCGAAGGCCGCCAGGGTCGAGGTCGCCAGCACCCCGGCCAGGGTCAGCACCGTGACGATCACCGTGTTCAGGAAGTAGCGCAGCAGCGGGATCGAGCGCCAGACCTCGAGGTAGGTGGCGACCTGCGGCGTCTGCGGCAGCAGCGCCGGCGGCACGGCGATCGACTCGCTCTGGGTCTTGAGCGACGTCAGGACCATCCACAGGAACGGGAACACCATCAGGATGGCGATGGCCGTCAGCAGGACGTAGACCGTGAGTTTGGATGATGGCTTGCGCATAGCTCGCTGACGTAGTAACGTACAGGCGTACTATCGTTCGACGTTACGAAGTTAATACGCTATTGATAATGCACCCGCCGCTCGACCACCCGCCGCTGCAGCAGGGTCAGCCCCAGGATGATCAGGAACAGCACGAAGGCGATGGCGTTGGCGTAGCCCATCTCCCACTCGGCGAAGCCCTTCTCGTAGAGGTAGTAGACCAGCGTCCGGGTGGTGCCCAGCGGGTTGCCGCCGGTGGCGCCCTCCATGGTGTAGACCTGGATGAACACCTGGAACGCGGTGATGGTGCTCATCAGCAGCACGTAGAACGTGGTGGGCGACAGCAGCGGCCAGGTGACGTGGCGGAAGCTCTGCCAGCGGCCGGCGCCGTCCAGCGCCGCGGCCTCGTAGTAGTACTGCGGGATCGACTGCAGGCCGGCCAGGAAGATCAGCACGTTGTAGCCCAGCCCGTGCCAGACGCTCATGATGATGATGGCGCACAGCGCCAGGCTGGGCCCGGCCAGCGGCCCCGGCAGGCTCACGCCCAGCGGCCCCAGCAGCAGGCTGAACAGGCCGCCGCCCTCGTCCAGCCAGCGCGACGGCCCCAGGTGCAGCCAGGCCAGGGTCTGGTTGGCCAGGCCGATGTTGGGGTTGAAGATCCACTTCCACACCAGCGAGATGGCCACCGTCGAGGTGATCACCGGCAGGAACAGCGCCGTGCGGAACAGCCCGCGCAGCCGGATGCCCTGGTTGAGCAGCACCGCGATCCCCAGCGCCAGCAGCAGGCCGGCGGGCACCACGCCGATCACGTACCAGACCGTGTTCAGCAGGCTCTGCCAGAACCGCGAGTCCCGCAGCAGCGCCGCGTAGTTGCCCAGGAACAGGAAGCGTCGGGCGCCGGCCAGGCCCCAGTCGAACAGGCTCATCGCCAGCGCGTACAGCATCGGCGCGAACCGGAACAGCGCGATCACGGCGATGGTCGGCACCAGGAACGCCCAGGGATAAAGATGTCGGGCAGTGCGCTTGGTCAACATATCGCGGCCAGCTATTGAACTAAATATATTAAACGATAAATATGGTAAAGTCAATAACGAATCGCTGTATTTCGGAAAAAAACGAGAGGAGGTTTCCCTCCTCTCGTTCCCGA
>DATJQG010000236.1:0-9187 GCA_035506015.1 Candidatus Edwardsiibacteriota bacterium | reverse complement strand
GGCGCGGCTGAAGCAGCGATTTTAGCGGTAGATCCAGGAAGCAATAATATTTACGTTCCGCCGTCTCCGAATAATCCAAAGTGACCATTCGGTAGCTGCAGAAAGCCGCCCCTTGCGGGGCGGCTTTTATCATCTATTAGTCGGGGTTTTGCCCTTGATTTTATACATCTATTAGCAGTATAATTAACTTTCGCAATGATCGTTCAGAATATGCAGTTGTACAAGCCCGACAACACCTTCGAGAAACTGGTCTCGCTTTGCAAGCGGCGGGGCTTCGTCTTCCAGTCGTCCGAGATCTACGGCGGCGTGGGCTCCACCTGGGACTACGGCCCGCTGGGCGTGGAGCTGAAGAACAACGTCGTCCGCGCCTGGTGGAAGGCCGTGGTCTACGACCGCGACGACATGGAGGGCCTGGACTCGGCCATCCTGATGAACCGCCTGGTGTGGAAGTACTCGGGCCACGAGGCCACCTTCACCGACCCGCTGGTGGACTGCAAGGCCTGCAAGAAGCGGTTCCGGGCCGACCACGTCACCGGCCCCAAGTGCCCGGAGTGCGGCGGCGAGCTGACCGAGCCCCGGATGTTCAACGGCATGTTCCAGACCTACATGGGCCCGGTGCAGGACGAGTCCGGCCTGGCCTACCTGCGGCCCGAGACGGCGCAGGGCATCTTCGTCAACTTCCTCAACATCCTGCAGGCCACGCGCCGCAAGCTGCCGTTCGGGGTGGCCCAGGTGGGCAAGGCCTTCCGCAACGAGATCACGCCCGGCAACTTCACCTTCCGCACCCGCGAGTTCGAGCAGATGGAGATCGAGTACTTCTGCAAGCCGCCGCGCTACCTGCGGGAGGGCGAGAAGAGCGACGAGCAGCTGCACGAGGAGTGGATCAACAGCCGCTACCAGTGGTACACCGACCTGGGGATCGACCCGGCGCGGCTGCGGCGGCGCGAGCAGGAGGTCACGGAGCTGGCCCACTATGCCAAGCGCACGGTGGATTTGGAATACCTGTTCCCGGGCAGCTTGGGCTGGAGCGAGGTCGAGGGCGTGGCCAACCGCCAGGACTACGACCTGACGGCCCACAGCCAGAACGTGTCGTACGCCGACCAGTCGCGGCTCAAGCTCAGCCAGAACATGCACAGCACCGAGAAGCTGGAGTACTTCGACGAGGCCTGGGTCGACCCGGCCACCGGCAAGAAGGGCGTCAAGTACACGCCGTTCGTGATCGAGCCGTCGGCCGGCGCCACCCGCGCCACGCTGGCCTTCCTGTGCGAGGCCTACTTCGAGGAGCAGCTGTCGCAGCCCGACGAAGCGGCGCTGGCGCCGCTGCGCGAGGCCGTGGCGGCCGCGCTCAAGAGCATCGGCAAGAAGATGGACGACGAGGCCAAGCGGCCGCGCGAGGGCGGGCCCAGCACGGCGCAGTTCGCGGCCATCGCGCAGGCCCTCAACGACGGGCTGGCCGGGTTGCCGGACTCCCTGCTGCGGATCGACAACGCCTGCGCCCTGCCCGGCGCCGACCGCATCGAGCTGCTGAAGAAGGTGCGGCTGACCAACGGCAAGCTGTGCGACGAGCACACCCGGGTGGTGCTGCGGCTGCACCCGCTGCTGGCGCCGGTCAAGGTGGCGGTGCTGCCGCTCAAGAAGAACGAGCCGGCCATCGTGGAGACGGCGCAGCGCATCAAGAAGCTGCTGCAGCCCCACGTCCGCGCGGTCTACGACGACACCGCCGGGATCGGCAAGCTCTACCGCCGGCAGGACGAGATCGGCACGCCGTTCTGCGTCACGGTCGACTTCCAGACGCTGCAGGACCAGACCGTCACCGTGCGCGACCGCGACAGCATGAAGCAGGAGCGCTGCGCCATCGACGGCCTGGCGGCTTTGATCGGCGGCAAGATCGGCGCCTGGCGGCCGGCGGCGGGGCAAACGTAGGGAAACTTTCCCGGGCAACGGCATAATCCCGATGACCAACGCGGAGGTGCGGCATGAAAAAAGTGCTGATCGTGGACGATGACTCCAGCATCCTGTTCCTGATCTCCGAGGTGCTGAGCCGCAACAACTACGAGCCCCTGCTGGCCTACAACGGCAAGGAGGCCATGGACCTGGTGCGGGTCCACCGGCCGGCGCTGGTGGTGCTGGACATCATGATGCCGGGGATCAACGGGTTCGAGGTCTGCAAGAAGATCAAGGGCGACCCCGAGCTCAAGGACACCAGGATCATCCTGCTGACGGCCAAGACCAAGGCCGCCGACATCCAGCTGGGCCTGGCGGCCGGCGCGGAATCCTACTTCACCAAGCCGTTCAAGATCGCCGAGCTGCTGGCCAAGATCAAGGAGCTGATCGGCTGAGCGGGGCCGGAGCGCGTCACTTATCATCTCAGCATAAAGGCCAAGGGATAAAAAATGGAAAAGAAAACCCCGTTCTACGACCAGCACGTCAAGCAGGGCGGCAAGATCGTGCCGTTCGCCGGCTTTTTGATGCCGGTGCAGTTCTCCGGCATCATCGACGAGCACCGCCACGTCCGGACCAGCGCCGGACTGTTCGACGTCTCGCACATGGGCGAGATCGAGGTGCGCGGGCCGGACGCGCTGAAGTTCGTCTCCTTCGTCACGGTCAACGACCCGGCGGCCCTGGCCGTCGACCAGGTGCAGTACTCGGCGATGTGCTATAAGGACGCGGGCATCGTCGACGACCTGCTGGTCTACCGTTTCCCCGACCACTTCTTCCTGGTGGTCAACGCCTCCAACGTGGACAAGGACTTCGCCTGGCTGCAGGAGCAGGCCAAGGGATTCGACGTCACGCTGAAGAACACCAGCGACCAGGTCGCCCAGCTGGCGCTGCAGGGGCCCCAGGCCGAGCCGCTGCTGCAGAAGATCTGCGACCTCAAGCTGTCCGAGATGAAGTTCTACTGGTTCAAGATGGGCAAGGTGGACGGCGTGGAGATGATCGTCTCGCGCACCGGCTACACCGGCGAGGACGGCTTCGAGCTCTATTTCGACGTCAAATACGCGGACCAGATCTGGGACGCGCTGTTCAAGGCCGGCAAGGAGTTCGACCTCAGGCCCATCGGCCTGGGCGCGCGCGACAGCCTGCGGCTGGAAATGAAATACTGCCTCTATGGCAACGACATCGACAAGACCACCACGCCATTGGAAGCCGGGCTGGGCTGGATCACCAAGCTCAAGAAGCAGGGCGATTTCAACGGCAAGGACGTGCTGCTGAAGCAGAAGGCCGAGGGCACCAAGCGCAAGCTGATCGGCTTCGAGGTCGAGGGCAACGCCTTCCCGCGCCAGCATTACAAGGTCACGAAGGACGGCAAGCAGATCGGCGAGGTCACCAGCGGCGTGTTCTCGCCCTCGGTGGCCAAGGGCATCGGCACGGCGTATGTCGCGACGGAGTTCAGCAAGACCGGCGATGCCTTCGAGGTCGAGATCCGCGGCAAGGGTGTGCCCGCAAAAGTCGTGGAGACGCCGTTCTACAAGCACGGCACGCATAAATAAAGTTACGAATTTATAATTAAGAATTACAAAATAGGAGTTCTCTGATGAACTTCCCCAAAGATCTCAAGTACACGGCCAGCCATGAGTGGGCGCGGATCGAGGGCGGCGTGGCCACCTGCGGCATCACCGACTTCGCGCAGGGCGAGCTGGGAGACATCGTGTTCGTCGAGTTGCCCGCGGTGGGCGCGAAAGTCAACATGGCGAAGCCGTTCGGCACGGTGGAGGCGGTCAAGGCAGTGTCCGACCTCAACGCGCCGCTGTCCGGAGAGGTCACCGCCATCAACGGCGACCTGCAGGGTTCGCCCGACGCGGTCAACAAGGACGCCTACGGCAAGGGCTGGATGGTCAAGATCAAGCTGTCGGACCCGTCCGAGGCCGCCAAGCTGATGGATGCCGACGCCTACGACAAGATGGAAAAGCACGGGCACTGATCACCGACGTTGAACGTTATGACGCAGTAACGTTATAACGCAAGAGGAAGAAAGATGCCGTACATTCCCAATACCGACGCCAACCGCGCGGCGATGCTCAAGAAGATCGGCGTGAAATCGTTCGACGAGCTGATCGCCGACATCCCGGCGGAGATCCGCTGTAAGGCCGACCTCAAGCTGCCGGCCGCGCTGTCCGAGATGGAGATGGTCAAGGAGGTCGGCGCCCTGGCCGCGCGCAACAAGCCGGCGGCGGGCGCGGTCTCGTTCCTGGGCGGAGGGATCTACGACCACTACGTGCCGGCGGCCATCGACCATATCCTGCTGCGCTCGGAGTTCTACACTGCCTACACGCCCTACCAGGCCGAGGTCAGCCAGGGCACGCTGCAGGTGATCTACGAGTTCCAGAGCCTGGTCTGCAACCTGACCGGGATGGACGTGGCCAACGCCTCGATGTACGACGGCGCCACGGCGCTGGCCGAGGCCGGCCTGCTGGCCTGCGGCCACACCAAACGCAAGCAGCTGGTGGTGCTGCGCTCGGTCAACCCCCACTACCGCCAGGTGCTGCGGACCTACTGCCGCGGCCTGGGCATCGCCATCACCGAGGTGGGTTGGCAGAACGGCCAGGTTGATCTGGACGCGCTGCGAAAAGCGGTCTCAGACCAGACCGCCGGCGTGCTGGCGCAGCACCCCAATTTCCTGGGGATCCTGGAGCCGGTGGAGGAGATCGAGCGGATCGCCCACGCCAAGGAATCGCTGTTCGCGGTCTCGGTCGACCCGATCTCGCTGGGCGTGCTCAAGGAGCCCGGCGCCTACAACGCCGACATCGCCACGGCCGAGGGCCAGCCGCTGGGGCTGGCGCCGGGGTTCGGCGGGCCGGCGCTGGGGCTGTTCGCGGCCAAGAAGGATTTCCTGCGGTCGATGCCCGGCCGGATCGTGGGCCTGACCACCGACGCCAAGGGACGGGAGGGCGCGGTGCTGACGATGCAGGCCCGCGAGCAGCATATCCGGCGGGAGAAGGCCACGTCCAACATCTGCTCCAACGAGGCGCTGTGCGCGCTGGCGGCCACGGTCTACCTCTCGCTGCTGGGCCGCGACGGCCTGCGCCAGGTCGCCGAGCTGTGCCTGCAGAAGGCGCATTACCTGGCGGAGCGGGTCAAGCCGGCCTTCACGGCGCCGTTCTTCAAGGAGTTCGCCGTGACGACCGCGGTCGACCCCCGCCACCTGATCGGGGAGCTGAAGCAGCGCGGCGTCCACGCCGGCCTGGACCTGGGGGCGTCCTACCCCGAGCTGGCCGGGCGGCTGCTGGTCGCCGTCACCGAGAAACGGACCAGGGCCGAGATCGACCTGCTGGCGCAGCACCTCGGCAAATGACCGCCCCGCAACCGCCATGCCGTCCCCGCGACCGGGGACGGCATCATCCTTGATAGGAACACGTGCAGTACCTGCTCTCATTCTTCGGCGCGGCCATCCTGGCGCTGCTGATCACGCCGCTGGCGCTGGCGCTGGCCGTCAAGTACAAGGCCTTCGACCGGCCGGGCCTGCGCAAGGTGCACGACAAGGCCGTGCCGGTGCTGGGCGGCGTGGCCGTCGTGCTGACCGTGCTGGCCGGCGTCTGGCTGGCGCGGCTGGCCTGGCCCGCCAGCTACGCCGCCGACACGGCCAAGATCCTGGCGTTCACGGCCGGCGGCCTGCTGATCTTCGGGGTGGGCCTGTATGACGACCTGCGCGACGCCTCGGTGGGCCTGCGGTTCGCCGTGCAGATCGCGGCGGCCCTGATCCTGGTGCTGGCCGGGTTCAACATCCGGGCCCTGCCCAGCCCCCTGGGCGGCAGCATCGAGCTGGGCGCGACCAGCTACGCCTTCACCGTGGTGTGGATCGTGTTCTTCGTCAACGCCATCAACTTCATCGACGGGCTGGACGGCCTGGCCGGCGGCATCACCGCCATCGCCTGCCTGACCATCTTCTTCTCGGCCGGGTCGCACGGCGAGGCCTTCATCTCGCTGCTGGCGCTGGTGACCGCGGGCTGCATCCTGGGCTTCCTGCCGTTCAACTTCCACCCGGCGCGGATCTTCATGGGCGACTCCGGCGCCACCTTCCTGGGGTTCGCGCTGGGCGCGATGACCGCGCTGGGCACGATGAAGAGCATCGCCACCATCGCGCTGCTGGTGCCGATCGCGGCGCTGGGCGTGCCGATCTTCGACACGGTGACCTCGGTGATCCGCCGCACCAGGCGCGGCCAGAAGTTCTGGCAGGCCGACAAGGAGCACGTCCACCACCTGCTGATCACGATGGGCTTCTCGCACCAGGGCGCGGTGACCTTCCTCTACGGCGTCTCCGGGTTCTTCGGGCTGCTGGCGGTGCTGCTGTCCTCCGCCGACCGCCGCCTGATCTCGATCCTGGTGATCCTGTTCCTGGCGCTGGTCTGGACCTTCTTCAAGAAGCGGATCGATGCCCGGGACTGAGCGCTGACGTGCCGATCCTCGATATCGCGACACTCGATGGCCGGGCGGTCCTGGCCCCGATGGCCGGGATCTCAGACCCGGCCTTTCGCTTGCTGTGCCGCCGCCACGGCGCGGCCATGGTGTGGTCCGAGATGCTCTCGGCCGAGGCGCTGGCCCGCCACCACGGCAAGACCCTGCGGATGGCGGCGTTCCGACCCGCCGAGCGGCCGGTGGCGCTGCAGCTGTTCGGCACGCGGCCGCAGGCCTTCGCCGACGGCATCGCCCAACTGGAGGCGTTGAACCCGGACTGCTACGACCTCAACTTCGGCTGCCCGGCGCCCAAGATCGTCAAACACGGCGGCGGATCGGCGCTGCTGCGCGACCCCGGGGCCATCGCGGCCATCGCCACCGCGGCGGTGCGGGCCACGGCCCGTCCGGTGCTGGCCAAGATCCGTTCGGGCTGGGAGGTCGGCTCCGAGAACGCCGTCGAGATCGCCCGGCTGCTGGAGCAGTGCGGCGTCGCGGCCATCACGGTGCACGGCCGGACCCGCGCCCAGATGTTCGCCGGCACGGCGGACTGGGGAGTGATCGCCGGGGTCAAGCGCGCGGTGGGCATCCCGGTGATCGGCAACGGGGACATCTGGTCGGGCGGCGACGCGCGGCGGATGATCGAGGCCACCGGCTGCGACTTGGTGATGGCCGGCCGCGGCGCGCTGGGCAACCCCTGGCTGTTCGCCGAGATCAACGCCTGCCTGGGCGGCGCCGCCGCCCCGCCGCCGGTCCCCTGGAGCGGGAAACTGGCCGTGATCCGCGAGCATTTCGCGCTGATGGCCGCCGACAAGGGCGAATCACGGGCCATCCGCGAGATGCGCAAGCACCTGGGCTGGTACATCAAGGGGATCGAGGGCGCGGCCCATGCCCGGCGCGACATCATGACCGCGACGACGCAGGAACAGGTCTTCGCCCTGCTGCGGCGCCTGACCGACCAACGGCCGTCATGAGAATTCAGCCGCGTTGACAAGCATGAACAGACCGCATTCCCAGCTCGCGGGCCGCCGGCTGGCGGGGCTGCTGGCCGTGCTGACCCTGGCGCCGGCGGCGGTCAACTGGCTGTCGCTGTGGATCCTCAACGACAGTTGGGTGGCCATCATCCTGTCGGCGGTGGTGTTCTACGGCGGCGCCTACTGGTCGCTGACGGCCTTCGGGCTGTGGCGCAGGATCCGTGTCCGGCCTCACGACTGGCGGGCCACGCTGGGCTGGGGTCTGGCCTCGGCCGCGGCCGTGGCCGCGGTGATCGTCGTCACCGGGAACGTGTTCTTCCAGCGGGCGATCCCGGGTAACATGCTGCAGGCCTGCGCCGGGCGGCTGCGGGAGAGCCAGGCGCTGCGCTACGGCTTCTGGCAGTTCTTCCTGTTCGTGGCCGTGATCCTGCCGGTCGGCGAGGAGATGTACTGGCGGGGCGGGCTGCAGGGCCTGCTGGAGAAGCGCTTCGGGCCGGGCAAGAAGCTGGCGCTGTCCGCGCTGCTGTTCACCGTCTACCACTGCATGACGGTCAGTTACCTGATGCCCTCGGCGGCCGGGATCCCGCTGGTGGCCAGCGTCTTCATCGGCGGGCTGCTGTTCGCCTGGATGACCCGCCGCACGGGCAACATCTGGGCGGCAACGATCTGCCACGGGCTGGGCGCCTGGGGCGCCACCATCTACCTGGTATGGAAATTCCTGCGGTGACGGGCCGCCGGCCGCCCCGCGCCCAGAGCTATCGGCCCGATAGCTCTTTTCTTCACCTCCCCGAGATCGCGCTTGACTTGCCAAGGGGAATCCCCTAAGATAACGGGGCAGGTCCAAATCCCACGGAACGGAGCGATGATGCGCACCTGGCAACCCTCCCCGGCCATCGTGGCCGAGGTCCACATCAAGCGCGGGTTCGTGCGCCAGCAGCTGGCCGAGTACGACGCGGCGCTGGCGGATTACCGCCGTGCCCGGGCCATCGGCGAGCGGATCGGCGACCAATTCATCGTCCTGCAGAGCCTGACCCAGCGGATCAACCTGGCCTTCGTCACCGGCGACCTGGACCAGGGCCTGGCGGCGGGCGAGCAGGTGCTGGGCCACCCCGACATCGGCCGCTACCAGTTCCTGACGGCCATGGCCTGCAACAGCCTGGGGAACATCCATCTGCGGCGCGGCCAGTACGAGCTGGCCGAGGGGCGCTTCACGCGGGCGCTGGAGATCAACCGGGGGCTGGGGGAGGAGCTGGCCGCGGCCCGCAACGAATCCAATCTGGCGAACATCAGCGCCATCGCCGGGGACAACGTCCGCGCCCTGGCGATGTACGCCAGCGCGCTGTCGGCCTTCGAGAAGTTCGACGACACCTACAGCACGGCGCACGCGCTGACCTCCATGGCCCAGGCCCAGGAGCTGACGGGCGACCTGGCCGGCGCCCGCCGCAGCCTCAACCGGGCGCTGCAGATCCGCGTCGCGATCCAGGACTACCGCGGCCAGGCGATCTGCTGGCTGAGCCTGGCCAACCTGGACAACGCCTGCGGCCGGCACCAGCAGGCGCTGCGGGACATCGAGATGGGGCGGGACCTCTCCCTGGCCCACCACATGAAGGACCCCTACCGCTGGGCGACCATCAGCGGGCATTTCGCCGACACCTATTACTGCCTGCAGCGGTGGGAGGATGCCCGTCGGGCGGTCGAGGAGATGCAGCGCATCGCCGGCGCCAGCGGCTTCGTCGAGCTGGTGGCCCAGGGCCACATCATGCAGGGCCGGATCTTGGTGCGCACGGGCGCCGGCGACGAGGGACTGGCGGCCATCCGCCGGG